>JAUWLI010000215.1 GCA_030613765.1 Phycisphaerae bacterium | reverse complement strand
CAATCGATCCTCCAGCCGACGTCCGCTTTTGAAAGGGCGTAGCTGTTTGTTTTCTTGTCGGTGAGGAGCATAACAAGATGTGTCTTTTTAAAGGAGTCGATATAAGCGTCGACCAGTGCCTGTCTTGTTTTATCTGTCAATTGAGCGGAGCCCGCACCTTCACCCCATGCTCCGACAATCGAAACGTCAATGCTTTCGAGGTCGGGGTGGCCGTCGTAGCGTTTGCCCATAATCTTTATCATTTTTGTGAAATACTTTACGTAGCGGGGATCTTCCGGGTCTACCTGCCACTTCTTTACGGGCAAATCTTTTCTCTCGCCAACCATTGTACGATACCAATCAGGGACATCGTTTTCTGTTCCGGTTCCGTAGGGCGCGATGCGCAACATCAGAGATTGCTGTCTCTGGTGAGCTGTTTTGAGCGCATTATCTATCAAGTCCCAGCGGTATTTGCCCATATTCGGTTCGATGAACTTCCAATAAATTCGGAAATAGGCTATCGACGTCATGGGGTAGTCTTTATTTTGCAAGTTGCCATCAAATTCCTGATAGACAATGGGCTTGCCCTCAGTCCAGCGTTTAGCTTGATTTAGGGTATCGCCGTTGAATCTCTGGAATGTCATAAATCCGATTCCGGGATTGGTGAGGACGTCGTCGATTTCTGTTGGCCGAACAGTGATTGTTTCCAGCGCAAAGACCGAAGTAAAAGATACGCCGGTTAGTATGATTGTGATTGAAATAACCGTGATTAATCGTGATATACGCATGACAAGTTATCCTTTTACTTTATTTGAAACCGATATTCATTTTCATCATAGTTCCCAAGATAGGTTTTATACTGTAGCCAATATCGGTTTAAGTGACTCATAGTTGGTATTTCCTGCGCCGGCTGTTTGGGCCTTTGCAAGGTAAGGCAGGTCCGCGGGTTTCAGGTCTAAAAGGGAGCATCCGAAAGAATCCGCAGCGACCATGTCGCAGCTTGCAATCAGGGTATTTGCACGTTTCAAGTCCGAAACGGAGCCTCCCGTCGGGCCGTTGGTCATCATAACTTCTGTGCCATCGAGTATAACCAGCGTCGGTTTTACCATCATAGACAGCTCGGCGATTATGGTATTGATATCCTGGTGAAAGATGTTGCGTCGTCCGCCTAAAAGACCATACCAGTTTTTCATCGACATAGAAGCGCCGGCCCTGGCGTGGTGTTTGACCGGGGTTATGCCGATCAGTTTGTCGACTTTGGCAAAGGGGCCAAAGAAGATAGGCCAGTTCTTAATGAGTTTGCCACCTTCAAGGTTCGTGTACTTGAAATGATATAATTTGGGCAGTATGACCTTGGCACCGGATGCGCTCGCTGATTTGCCTACACCGCTCAATGTAAAGCAGCTTGCAGGGTCGTTAATCGGATTGTCGGTGACGATGACCTGTTTTGCGCCGGCTTTGTAGCACAGAGTTACAACCTGGGCTACGAGTTCGGGCTGGGCTGTGGCACCGAGCATTGGTGGTGAGGCAAACGCGACGTTTGGCTTTATAGCTACAGTTTCCCCTTTTTTGACGAATCTTTCTATACCGCCGAGTAGCTCTATCGCTTTGGTAACGGTTTGTTTCCTGTCAGGGCCATGGACAATGCTCATAGTCTGTCCAGCTACAGTGGGTACGGAGAAATCCGGCAGTGTTACGAGATCTTCGGTTTTGACTGCATGCCTTGGGGGGCCTTTGGCATCATAAAGCAACCAGGAAGCTGAGCTGGCGGCGGCAATTGAAATTCCCGCTTTACTTGCTCGTGTAAGGAACTGTCTTCGCCCGAGGTTTTTATCGTTACAGTTAGTCATTAGTTATTGCCTTTGCTGAGCTTGTTAATGAGTGTTATTGCTATCTTTTCCGCGGACTGTTGGCTTTGGGCCTCGTGAATGCCGAAAACGAATAGTCCTGCAGCAGAGACAATTTCAGTCGTATCATAGAAATCGACAACTTTACCTTCCAGAGTTTTATCGATTGCCGGTTTAAGTTCGCCGCCGTTTTCAAGCAGGAAATTGTAATAGCTTTTGGCTACGAGTTGAGCATCCCCGGAGTCCGAGCGTTTGCTGAAAAATGCGGTGATGGTTTCGTCACCGAGTTTATATTGTGCGGTGAAGATGTCAGTGAATCCTTCAAAGCCAAAGGCACTTGCCAGATATAATTTTGGACTGCCTGTAACAAAGTTGTCCTGTGGGAATAAAGTAAGCTCAGATATCTCTGTCACTTTATCAACGGGTAAATTTGTCTGAATATTATGGGCGACCTCCATCATTGCTATGAACAATTCGTCCGATTTCGAGGAAGCGATAAATTCGATATAATATTTGCCGTGGACAAAATACAGGGAATCGGTAGTTCTATAGCCAAATTGCATATCCGGCAAAAACTCAACACCGGGCCTCCTTTGTACGCTATAAACGGAAAATGCGTTTTTGAGAGCGGCCATGTCAAAAACGAAAAGCTCCATCCATAGACTCTCTCTGTCTTTGTTTATTAATCGCTGAGTAAACAATTTTTCGAAGCCTGATTCGATGTAAAGAGGAGCTTTGCCATTAATCTTTTCAAAAAGATTATCAGCAAGATAGACTTCTTCTGAAAGCATTTCAAAACCGGCAGGGGGCAGAGATCGCAATTTTGCCGTTATAGGCTCACCGACGGCTATTTCTATACCAAATCGGCCCATATCATAGTCGGATTGCTTTATTAATACAGTAATGGCGATGAGGAAAAGAATCGCCAATAAGCAAATGCATATAGCGGATTCGAGACGTTTTGCCCGGCCTGAAGTCGAGTCCATAACCAACTCCAATAATGGCAATTTGCCCCGTTGGAAGTGCTGCATCGAAAAAATCTAACGGGGTTTACTTGACCATATAGTTCGAGCGGATTATAGTTTCCGTCTGAGTTTTTGTCAATATTAGTTTTGCAGGTTCAGAAAAAATGCAAACTATAAAAATTGCTATGGCCCAGATATTTTGCCTTGATGGTGATCGCAGCGGCAATTATATCCGAATTGAAAATGCGATTCAGGAAGCCAGAGATGGCTCGGCTGATATTATTTGTTTTCCTGAGATGGTCATATTGGGTTGGGTAAATCCCGATGCACACGACAGAGCATGTCCAATTCCGGGTGAAGATGCTGAACGGCTTTGTGAATTGGCAAAAAAGTATGAAATCTATCTCTGCGCTTCTCTGGCTGAAAAAGACGGAACGAAGCTGTATGATTCGGTCATTTTGATTGACGTTAAAGGCCGGATTCTTCTTAAGCACCGTAAGATAAATATATTGACGGAACTGATGACTCCGCCTTATACGCCGGGAAGAGAGGTGAATGTGGTGGAAACTGAATTTGGCAAGGTTGGACTGCTGATCTGTGCAGATACACATAAGGATGACATTTTAGAGCGTATGGCTGAGTTGAAACCGGATTTGCTGCTGGTTCCATACGGATATGCAGAGCAGGAAAATAACTGGCCTGAACATGGCAAGGAGCTTGAGAGGGTGGTCAATGAAGCGGGGCGGAAAACCGGAGCGGTTGTGGTTGGGACCAATCTTGTCGGCGAAATAACAAAAGGGCCGTGGAAAGGTCGAATATTCGGCGGGAACAGCGTTGCGGCCGATAAAAACGGCAAAACACTTACAATTGGCGCAGACCGGGACCGGGATATCAAGATTGTTTCCATCAAGACAGGGTGAAAATAAGTTAAGAGTTGATTGCAGGCTGATTATTTTACGGTATAAATACAGACTTTGCTGAGTTATGCTCGCTGGCCCTGTTAGATTTGCTGGTGGTGGAGAAAATACTACAAAAAAAGAAGATTTCTAACGGGGTTGACAAAGCAGCTAAGGTGGTGTTATAATATTATCTTTGATAATAATAGGAGACTTATATGACTGGATATATCCAATATCTTGGATTTTGGACGCCGGGTCCGCTTGAACTTGCGGTTATTGCTATTGTTGCTCTGTTGATATTCGGCAGACGGCTCCCGGAAATCGCCCGTAATGTCGGCAAGAGTATGACTGAATTCAAAAAGGGCATTAACGAGGCCAAAGAAACCAAAGATGATATCGTACATGATGTCAAAAAGGTCGGTGACGACATAGTCGAGGAGGCCAAGGACGCCGCCGGGCTAAACGAAGATGATACGATGGGCGCTGATTGATTATTGGTAATTGTTAATCCAGATAACCGTTATTCAATAATCAGTGATCAATTTTGATATGGGCGAGACGAATAAGAAAGAAGACCTTTTCGAATCCACAATGAGTCTGGGTGACCATCTCGAAGAATTGCGTTTTCGGATGATTCGCGCGCTTCTTGGGCTGGTTATATGTGCTGGCATCTGCCTGGGTTTCGGCCGCTCAATAATAAGATTTATGCAAGGACCATATGATGATGCAACTGCCAAGCTTCTGTTCAACATTGACCTGGAGTTCCAGGTTGATTTAGACAAAGGCATCATGACGGAAGGCCTGTGGCAGGAATTCAAGGATAACGGGGTGGCACTGTCTGCCGATGTCAAAGTTAAACGGCAGGGGTATCTGTTCAGTAGCAGGAGATGGCTGATCGACGACGGTGTAGAAAGTAGATATTGTGCCAAGAAGGAGATAGTTAAGGTCAAGAAAGAGGGGGACGAGGTCAAGGAAGAGGGGGACGAGGTCAAGGAAGAGGAGGATGAGGTCAAGAAAGAGGAGATCCGGCTAAACATTTATGAACTAGAGACGCTCCAGGTAATTAAGGTGGCAGCCGGTATTATCAGCTATATAAAGATTGCTTTAATTGCGGGTTTGTTACTTTCATCTCCGTGGGTCTTTTATCAGTTGTGGATGTTTGTTGCCGCCGGACTATATCCGCACGAAAAACGGTATGTTAATATAGCAGCGCCTTTTTCGGCCATTTTATTCGTCACCGGAGCACTTTTTTTTCTTATCGTTGTCGCACCTCTGACTCTGAAATTCCTGGTATCGTTCAATGAGAGAATACTTGACGTAAAGTCGCAATTTACCTTTCAGCACTACATTTCTTTTGTCAGTCACCTTATGTTAGTTTTCGGATTGGCTTTTCAGACGCCGACTGCCATATTCTTTTTGAACAGGACGGGTCTGGTTTCAATCGCTGCGCTGAATAAATCGAGAAAATTTGTCATTCTGGCGATTTTTGTAGTAGCGGCTATGGCCACACCGCCTGACGTAATCTCTCAGGTAACGCTGGCAGTTCCTCTGTACCTGCTGTTTGAATTAGGCATACTGTTGAGTTACATAGCAAGTCGGAGAAGAAAAAAATCAGAAAACAAGAATTGATAAATCCGGCAGACCAAACCTGCTTATTCGCAACAGCTTATTGCTTTTGAAACTAATCGAGGATGACTTCGTCTTGATATTCGGGGACGGTGATGTTCCAGCCAGTCTGTTTTTTGACGAATTGACCGAAACTTTTTGCGCTTTCGGTCTCACCGTGTACGACGAATATGCCCCTTGGAGGTGCATCCAGCTCTTTTAGCCAATCGAGCAGCTCGTTCCTGTCGGCGTGTGCAGAAAAACCGTGTATTCGGACTATTCTTGCTTTAATGCTGCGTTT
>JAUWLI010000240.1 GCA_030613765.1 Phycisphaerae bacterium | reverse complement strand
GTTGTCCAGCGCGACCACCGTATCGAAGCCGGCGCGTTCACCGGTTTTGCCGGCCTGTCCCCAGGTCGAAGCCCAGAGGCGCAAGCGAATCCCTTTTGTGTTTGCTGGAATCTTGCCGTACCCGGCGACCTGCACAAAACTGCCCCGCTTGCCCCAGAAGTCTTTGCTCATGTGATGATGTTCGAGCGCCCTGGCCTCCGTCCAAGCCGACGGCTTACCATCACTGTAAAAGAACACGTCCCAGCCGCCGGCCTCGTCCTCGCGGTCACCGTTGTTGTCGTCGTCCCGACCGCTTCCTCCAAGCCAGACCCATGCCTCGTACAATTGATTCTTGTCGGATACCGCATCGGGCAGGACCACGTCCTGCTGCAGGATAATCCGCCCTGTATTTTGCTCCGGGCCCTCACCCTCATATCCGGTCGTTGCCGGTGTAAATCCTAAAGGGCGCTCTCGGACCATCTGCTCCGGAGCCTCCCAGCCATTCATATCCATCTGTACCGAGCCCCGTCCCATCGCGACCTCAATCCATTTTGAATCCGGCCCCGGCCTGTAGAAGCCTCGCCGGTCCAGACGGTATTTCTCGAAGCCCGGGTCTTTCAGAATGTTAGTCCATGCTTCGAGGCGTTGCGGTATCATCAGCCCGGACAGCAGGCCGAGAATAACGGCAAGCACGCGACATCGCACCCTGGCACTCATAAATTCCACTAAAATATCTGATTTTCGCATCCTATGAACCTTAACTTCCCGGGGGACCTGAAACCGGGATAACCCATATAATATTTTATACCCTTGCTTAGCATATGCTGCTAAGCACAGTTTCCAATATACTATCAATTCTTCCTGATAATTGAAAGTATGAGCAACCTTAAAACCTGACACAAGCTGACTTTTGAGCGTTAAAAATGATAATTTTAAGGGTTGGTCCTTTACTAACAAAGGGTACGGGGCCGGACCAGCCGGGCCGAGACTGAGAGCGGTTCAATCGGTAGAAAGAGCCGTTGTCGGCGTAGATATCCTCTCCGTAATCATTTGTGAACTCCCGCTAAGTCAAAAAGGAAAGCATTTTCAAAACTATTCTTGTAAAAATAAAATCAAGTATTAAAATCAAAGAAACAGGAACTGAAGATATCTGTTGTAAAATAAAATTTGTATCATCCCTGTTGAAGACATAGGCAAGGGCGTTGTTTTTTATCACAACTATGTTGGAAAAAGTTTGCCAATGGCTGACAAAGCAATTATTTCTGAACGGAAATTCCAAAAACTGGTGGAAAAACGCGCAATCAGGCTCCTAAAAGTGGCACACTACCTGACGCGACAGCGGTCCATTCAGCGGGTCATGGCATGTCCGGTTCTCGGAGAGCTGCTATCACAGTCAACTCAAGTGGAGGAACTGCTTGATGCCTATGGCGCACGAGGAAATCACATGTGGTTGATGTACAGGTCCATTATAGCGGCAATCAAGCAATTTTCCGAAGTCGGTTATGAATTGCTTCATATACTACATGCGTTATCCTCATACCGGCTCTTACCAATTGGACAAGACTTTTTAGCAGCAACAAGTCAAACAGCGGATTTTACGGGTCGTGTGCTTTTAGAAGCTGCAAAGAAAATCACTGACTATTCCGGCCAGCTTGGATTGTCGATTCCCTCAGAAAAGATAGGTGATGAAGAATATAGTGAGGAGCTTCCACCTGGCAGGCTGCCACAGGACGGAGGAGTAAGTATAGGTGATTCGGCCCAGCAAACTGTGATACTTCTGGCAACCTCGTTCCTGAACCTGGCCGCTGAAAGCAAGGCCTTACTGCCCGATGGTAGTTCTAACCAGAAGATAACGACCGAAAGCGAGCAGGATTGCCTTACTGAAGAGCGCTTACGGCAGCTTGAGTTACGTTTCCACAACTTGCAATCACTTTACGATACATATGTCCTCGGGACGGAAACCGAAAACCTTGATGAAAACCTGCCCTTCCTGAGGGGACATATCAGTGTAATCTTTCACTTGCTTAGAACGGCTACGGGATTTGCACATTATTATGAACGACATCTAAAAATCCAGTGCGGCAATATCAAGGAGCACCAGGTGTCACTTGTAAAGGCGGATATGTTACTCTCTGTCCTTCGGGGCTATTCCGTTTCGTATGCCAGTGAATACCTTGTATGTGCCCAGCATCTATGCCAGGAAATGCTCAAACGATATGCTGAAATAGGCGAGATCGAGGCCCCTGTCCCACCCTATCGAGGTTTTCATGTCCGCCCTGCCACCTTGATTTCCAAGCTTGTAATACACTATGGCAGTGAAGTTCGAATGGAGCTGCAGGGTCAGCACTATGATGCCGGCTCTGCGCTGGAGCTGTTTCGTGCCAATGAGATGATCAATGCGCAAAAGCGGCGGTCACTGGCGGACAAAATCCTTTGCCTTAAGCTTATTCCATCAACAACACCTTCTGAAGACATAAAACAAATTGTTCGCAGAATCGTGGTGAAATTAGCCGAGCAGGGAGTGCTTATCATGTACGAACAGCCGCTCTCTATTTCTGATGAGCCAGTGGATAAGGAGGGGACTATAACCGAGCAGGTGGTTTGTGAAATCAACCGGCTGCTTCTCGCGGGCAAAATAGACGTCGACAGCGGCCTTCGGGCAAAGTTTATCGGTGACAAAAGGGTGCTGGCTGATATTCAGCTTCTTGCCGAATCCGGGTACGGCGAAGATAGTTTTGGTAACAATATTGCTTTACCTAAAGAGCTGACATATCTGCGCAATTGAGGTTTGGCAATAGAGCATCAATCGTAAAAAACAGCGTTTTTTTAGCGCCTATGCGTATAATTTCATGCCATGAATGATTTTGCAGTATCAACGGCCGAGGCGGCATCCGGGGAATAGCCGTCGGCTCCAATCTTGTCTGCGTAACCCTGGGTCACGGGTGCACCACCTATCATGACCTTGGCAGTTACGCCGGCCTCTTTCAGGGCGTTTAATGTTTTCTCGATACTCGGCATCGTTGTGGTCAAGAGCGCGCTCATGCCAACTACCTGAGCGCCAGTGGCCTTGGCTTGCTCAACAAACTTTTCGGGCCCGATATCGACGCCGATGTCAATGACTTCAAAGCCGGCACCTTTGAGCATCATAGCTACGAGATTTTTGCCGATGTCGTGCAAATCACCCTGTACGGTCCCTATTAGAAACTTACCTCGCGGCTTTACTCCTTCCCTGGCAAGCTCCGGCTCAAGTATTTCCATCGCCATTTTCATTGCTCGGGCGGCGATGAGGACCTCAGGTATGTAAACCTCGTTCTTTTTGAAACGTCCGCCAATCACTTCCATACCTGCAATCAGCCCGTCATTTAGTACGCTTTCGGCCGGCGTGTTTTCATCAAGGGCCGCTTTGGTAATTTCTACTGCTGTATTCTGGTCACCTTTAATAATTGCGTCAGCTAATGCTTTCAAATCTGCCATCTTTAGTTCACCTCAGTCTCGTTAGGGTCTCTAACGGGTCCCAAAAAGTTAGTTTATTTGCCTGCCGGGCCGCCATTTTGCCCTCTTTTGCAAAATTGCCAGCCTTTTCCATTTCACAATTGGAAGCAGAATTAAACAATATTCGGCGATGTAAAACAAGCATTAAATGAAACTTTTTCACATCCAAGGACGGAGTAAACTTTGCAAACCACTGGATTTTGGGCTTTTGAAATTGGGTTTGTTTGGCTTTGTTTTAGCATTTTATTGGCTTTAATTGGCTTTGATTGGCTTTGAATTGGCTTTGTTTTCCTAATTGACCAAGTGTCCAATTGGTCATAATTCCTTGTTAATACTTTATTTACGTTCAACTTGACTTTTCGGAAATTGGCTTTGTTTTGCATAAAAAGGTTTATTTGTAAAGTTTTCCTTACATCTGTAAATGTTTCTTTACAGTTGTAAAGCGCCTTTTTAGCACGTAAGTCGTTTATTAACCACGGATTACAAGGATTTATGGCCATTAATAAGCCTGCTACTAATACAAAACCATATAATTGTGTTGGCTGTATCATCATATTGGGTAAGGAGTTATCCGGCAGACGGAAATACGAAATCCGAATGTCGAAATCCGAAACAAATCCTAATTACCAAAATATAAATGTTCAAAACACTGGCTTTCCAGCCAGAAAATGGGTTTTTAGCCGGCTAAAAACGGTTCTTTTTAGCCGTAAAGATGCATAAAATGTACAAAAGCTAACATAAAATGACCAAAAAAGTGTTTTATTGTCCATTTATACACCCTTTAGGACTGACGACAGACGACAGACGATAGAAGACAGATGGCAGAAGTTCGTATAGTGTATAGCATGTCGTATCTCACTATTTGAGGCCAAAAAGGACTGATTCCTTAATTTTAACTTCCCAATTTTACATTCTAAATTCTCAATCAACGTTTGTATTATACCAAACACCAACGAAGTGTTCAATGTAAATCGAACTTTTTTATTAAAAAAGTGCTTTATTTGGGAACGAATTTAACCACAGTGAGATAATGTTTCGCTATAATTTTCTGGGTCCCTGCCTAAAGCATGCAGGGATTCGGGCAGGCGGGGCAGGTATATTTGGTGGAAATTGAGATTTTTTTGGATTCTCAACAGAGAAGATGTGAGAGAGATAAATTTCCAAAAATATTTCTTGACAAAGTGGGCAAAAGCGTATAGGTAAATATTCGTGATATCGGAGTTTTTGTTGAGAGTTTTCGTGAGGATTTCCGCCGATTGATATCAAGGGATTGTGTCATTTCTTTTGATGCATTACCTATGAGCTAAATGGAGGAGTCCATCAGAATAACAGGAAGGAGAATACTTTGTTGATGGAAAAACAAAGTTAAATGCCTGCGAAGGAAAGGAGGGCGGTCTAACCACTTATAAATATTAAATAACCTTGTAAGAAAAGGTCTATGTGTAAATCAGGGATTTTAGGCAGTTTTTGGTTTGTTAAGCGGATTGTTATTTTGAAAAGGAATTAAGAA
>JAUWLI010000126.1 GCA_030613765.1 Phycisphaerae bacterium | reverse complement strand
GACGCTTCAGCTTTTTGCGCTGTCGTACGGTACCGACTGCTACCCGCTGCGTGAGATTCGTACATACTTCAGTATTGGCGATCTGAATCAGGCTGTCATGGTCAACCCGCGGAATTGCTACCAGAACTATAACGTAGCGATCAACGATTCTGAAAAGACAATTTATACTTACATGGGGACACTTGATCCGAAGCGAAAAAATGCAAATTACTGCTCGGCCGGTCAATTGTCGCCGCTGCTCAATGATCCTTACTACGAGACGATCGGTGTGGGGACGCGCGTGTGGATGGCTGGTGCCCAGGGACTGGTTTACGCCGAGGGGACTCAGCACGCCGGCGGTACTGCGAGGAATGACGCCGGGATTCCCAAAGGCGGGGCGGGAACGCTGGCACTGACAGCGGACATGAAACAGATGGATCCGGAGTTCGTGCGAGGGACAAGCTTTCGTGGGTACGGCGTATCGCTTGCGATGGGGATTGGGATTCCGATTCCCATATTGAATGAAGAGATTTTGAAACGAACGTGTATACGCGACCGTGACATACATGCGCCTGTTGTTGATTACAGTGTGGACTATCCTCAGAATAACGGCAAAGTCGTGGATTATGTCACCTATGAGCAACTTCGAAGCGGTGAGATTGAGGTGGAGGGTCAGAAGATTGCGGTCGGCTCGCTGTCGTCCTACAAGAAGGCTTTGAAGATTGCGAACCTGCTGGCCGACGAAATCAGGAAAGGTGATTTTCTGATTGCCAAGCCTGTTGCGCCACTTCCTACAGATACCAAAATGAAGCCCCTTGTCGTTAGGGAGAAACCATCATGAGTGAAGCTGTAACAAAGAAACTGATGCTGTTCTTTCCAAAATGCGAGTGCGAAAAGCCGATCATCTACCATTTGGTGAAAGACCACAATCTCATCGTCAATGTGTTTCGTGCGAAGGTCACACCGGAAGAGGAAGGTTATCTCGTCCTGGATGTTACCGGTACTGAAGAGGATATTGAGCGAGGCATGGCTTTCGTAAAAACGTTTAACGTTTCAGTCAACTACACTGGTAAGGGTGTTACCCGGGACGAGGACGGCTGTACGCACTGTGGCCACTGCATTACTCACTGTCCCACCGGAGCCCTGCATATAGCTGACAGAGCGACGCGAGAGGTAGCTTACAGCGAGGCGAAATGCATCGAGTGCCTGGCATGCATTCGCGTCTGCCCCTTCGGCGAATGCGCATCCGTGTTTTGAGTAGCGTTTCCCCTTCCTGTTGGTACACGTCCATGAGTAAGAAACGAAGCTACCGCACTTTCAGACATCGAGAGGCGGTCTTCAGCATCTGCTGCAGCCGGTTCGATGCCGTCACTGCGGAAATTATGCGGCAGCGAAAGATACTGGAGGATTATATCGAACTCCATCCCGATTTTCGACATTCCTTCCAACCGGTTGAGTTGAGCAGCGATGCACCTGAAGTCACACAACGCATGGCAAGGGCAGCCCGGCTTGTTGGTGTTGGACCTATGGCTGCCGTCGCGGGCGCTATGGCCCAGTATGCATGCCAGGCGGGTCTGGAGGCCGGAGCACAGGAGGCCATCGTGGAAAACGGAGGGGACATCTATCTCTGCGCCGCCGAACCGGTGATCATCGGTCTCGGCACAGGTACTGCCGAGTTAGCGGACAGGCTTGCATTTTCACTGCAGGCGCATGATACGCCCATCTCAATATGCTCCTCGTCGGGACAGATGGGGCACTCAAAGAGTCTGGGTGAGTGTGACCTTGCCACGGTTGTGGCCGGAGATGCCGCGCTTGCAGATGCAGCCGCTACACAGGCGGCGAATTTGGTCAGGATCGTTGAGGATGTGGATTCAACGCTGGAGCGCATCGCCGGCATTGAAGGCATTGAGGGTGTGATGATTATCAAAAATGACCGGGTCGGACTCGCCGGGCAGTTGCCACCATTGGTCAAGGTACAGTGATCCGTGTTGAGTCTATGCGGCAGAGACAGTAGAGCAACTAAGGCTTTGCGATAGAGAGAATTATGGGCGGAGATGGATAGGTTGGTGGGAGGTGCAAAAAGGTTGAAGAAGGGCAGTAGATAGTGTAGATTTCCCTTACAATGTATGATATGTCAGAAAATGTGGTTTGACCAAAAGGAGATTTGGAGTATTTCTAATGGAGTATAAGGTTGGAAAAGCAGGTCGAATTATTGCCGCTCGCCTATTCGAAGGCGAAGATATCTATGAATCTATCGAGTCGATAGCTCGCAAGGAGAACATAAAAGCGGCCGCAGTATTAATAACCGGGGGATTCAGGAAGGCTGATGTCGTCGTAGGACCGAAACAGGAAACGCCCAGGATAATCGGAAATTTCAAACCGTTCGCTGGCCCGGGGGAGGTTCTGGGTGTTGGGACGCTCTACTGGGACGATAAACAGCCTAAACTTCACATCCATACCGCCATAGGAAAAGAAAACCAGGTGATGGTTGGTTGTCCCCGTGGGGGAGCAAGCACATTCCTCATTCTGGAAGTTACGATTATAGAAATCGACGAGTTAGAGGCCAGGAGGAAGCTTGACGAGTCTACCGGATTGAATTTACTGAAACTTGAATAACTTCAAGTACCATAATTTAAGCCGGGTAATCAGCTAATATTGCCAGCGAGTTTATATGATTTTATCCGGCCATAATGTATGAAAGGCAGGTGAGCCAAGTGTATAGGATTTCCAGAAGAGACTTTATTGGAACAACGATTGCAGGCGGTATCGGAGCAGCCGTGCTGGGCGACCTGACGAAGGGTCAGAGTATCAAGAAAGCAAAAACCCGTTACATTGCGGCCTATGATACCGAGTCGCCGGGGTGTCTTGCGGCGTGCCGTAAGATTGTCGAGGTCCACAAGCGATTTGAGATGCCGGCCACATTCTTCATTGTGGGTAAGGTTCTTGATGCCAATCCGGTCGAGTATCGCAAGCTCTTAGACGACCCACTTTTTGAAATTGCCTCGCACACATATTCACATCGGATGCTGCGTGACAACGATTTTTGCGGCCGGGCTGTTTCAATGGACGAGAGACGAAAGGAAATCTTTAAAGGAAAAGAGACTGTTGAGCGTGTTTTCGGGCGGGACTGCATTGGTTTGCGGCCGGGCTGCGGTTTCGACAATGCCTTCAGAGGCGAACCGAAAGTGTTGGCACTGATAAAAGAAGCGGGCTTTCAGTATGTCAGCAGTCTTCTTTGGGGACCCGACTACTCGATGCCGGCCCTGTTGCGTGAGCCGTTCAACTATTCTGCCGAAGGTTTCCCCGAAATATGGGAACTGCCCGGCCACGGCTGGCATGATAATCTGCTTAAGGACCACAACCGGTGGGGACCGAGAAGATTAACGCTTTGGCCTCCGCCTTTTCCTGAAGCGATACCGGACAGTTTCTGCAAAACCCCGAAGGATGAATTTGAATTGAACAAGGTTTTCCTGGAAAAAGCGCTTCAGACAAACAAACCTTTCGTATCTCTTATCTGGCATCCGTGGTCTCTGGGGAAGTTCGATCCGGATATGAAAATGCTGGAGCTGACGTTTACTCATATTCGAGGATTGGGACTGAAGCCCTGTACGTACGCCCAACTGTACGAATTCGTATCCGGTTCGGACAAATCATCATGAGATGGTGGGATTCTGTAGGGCAATCATATATGAAAGGAAGTGGAGGGCCTGTCCTGGCATAGCGTGATATTCATTGCTGTGGATTCGCGGACCAACAAGAGAATGCTATTGCCGGCGTTTAATTCATGGTTACCAACAACCTGATAGCGGAGATCGATGCGAATAAAATTCCTGCTATTGCAAAGCCTGTATCGACAAGATGATCCCTATAGTTCTTTATCTTCCTGATTGCCATCACTTTCTTGTGAGTCTTCGTTCTTTTTATCTATAATCTTCCGGACCTTGGCCTTGCCACGACCGAATACATCCTTTACCACCTTTTCAGCTGAGAGTGTAAACTCGCGGACTTTCGGGGGTATTTCAACCTCGGTTCCCTTTTGACCGAATGCCGCTTTAACTTCCTTTTTAGTCATGACTACCAACGCCCAGATTCCCATGGGTATACCAATTATAGCACCCGGGGCAAAAGGGAAAATCCCAAGGATACTTCCCGCTAAAGCCAGGCGATATGACCTCAACTGCATCAGATTCCAGGCGCCAAAGATTACAACGGCTGTGTACGCTAACATCAAAATCGCTATTTGTATTCCTATCTGTATGAAGCCGAACACACTCCACAAGGCACCAACGACGCCGAGGCAATTGATCATTCCGGCCACCAGTAGTCCGACGGCAGGAGTCCATACACGGTGCCTGATGGATTTAATATTTTCGCCCTCCCTCAGTGTCGGGGTGACTTTGGTCCGGTCAGTCACGGTGTGTCTGTCGGAGCAAATCGTTTCGACATCGGTCCTTACCTCAGAAGCGTGCTGATAGCGACGGTCCGGTTCCTTCTCCAGGGTCCGAAGCACAACATCGTCAAGCCTGACGTCCACCTCCACCTTCTTTGACGGCGGAGGGAACCGACCGAGCGGTAACTCGCCGGTAAGCATCTCGTAAAACACCACACCCAGCGAATAAATATCCGCTCGATGATCCACCTGGTCCGGGTGCTCGATTTGTTCCGGGGCCATGTAATGGGGTGTGCCCATTGTCTGGCCGGCTCTTGTAAGTGTGTGTGCGGTTGCGGGTCTATCCAGGAGCTTTGCCAATCCGAAATCAGCAATCTTTACGTTGCCGTCTTTATCAAGCAGAATGTTTTCGGGTTTGATGTCGCGGTGTACGATGCCCTTTTTGTGGGCGTAGTGCAGTGCCTCGCAGATTTGCGGGACAATGGCAAGTGCCTGGGAGGGCCCAAGCTCGCCGTCGAGTATCACATGACGCAAGTCTGTTCCATCGACGAACTCCATAACGAAATAGTACAGGCCATCGTCAGTCTGCCCGAATTCGTACAGAGTGACGGCATGTTGGTGGTTCAGCTTGGCCATTGAGCGTGCTTCACGTGTAAATCGTTCTGCGAAAGCTTCCGTCTGACCCACTTCAGGGGGCAGGATTTTAAGTGCGATGAGGCGGTCAAGTTGTTTTTGGCGGGCCTTGTAGACAGCTCCCATACCTCCCTGGCCCAGTAATTCGAGGATTTCGAGTTGCGGGAATTTCTCGGCGAGCTGCGCCGGCTCAGGTGGGATGAAGGCGGCCTGCGTAGTGGCGCCTGTGGGAATTGGGCTTTGTGTATCTGAATCACCGCCTGTTTCACATTCGCTGCCTGCCTGGAGTCCGGCCTTCATGAGGCATTGGGGGCATAAACCTTTTGGAGCATTGGCCGGTAATTCAGCTCCGCACTTGGGACAACCTGGTTCTTCGGCCATGTCAACATTTCCTTTCGTCGTAATATTGGCTATTTCCACCTATAAACTGGGAGAAACGGCTGAGATGTTACACGAAATTAATATTTTTTTTTGCCCATGAACCGCAGGAGGCACCCAGTGAAAAGGCTCAGTGTGCCAGGGCGGCGAACAAATGTCCCATTTCCTCATCAATCTGGTCCTCAGCGGCAACGGTTTGGGAAATTTCATCCCGCAAGAGCTTGCGATAGCGCCTCCGTAAGCGGTGTACGGCAACCCTTACAGAACCCTCAGCCATCTTCAATTTCTTTGCCATGTTCTTGTAAGGGATAACATCTTTTTCAGTCGTCAAGTAGACTTTCAGATGTTCAAAGAGCTTCTTTTTGTTCTTTTCGGCCATCTCGTTCTCAAGCCGATTCATAGTCCGCTCCAACACGGTGAGCGCCCAGGATTTCTCAAAGAGCTTCTCGGGTGATAGCTGATCCGCCGGCTCAAGGGCATACTGACCTTCTGCATTTTGAAAGCCGAGAGAAAGTATCTTCCGGCCTCCACCGCGTTTCTTAGCTTTGGCACGATCTCGTTCATCAGAGAGAAAGTATTTTAGCCTGATAAGGAGGAACGAGCGAAACTTTCCGTATTTGGGATCGGCCGTTTGTAGACCGTGTTTCTCCAGTATATGTGTAAAAAACGCTTGTGTGTAATCCTCAGCCTGGTGAGTGTCATATCCGCGTTGCCTCAGATATGCATAGAGCGGAAACCAGTATCCTTGGCACAGTGTCTCAAGTGCCTGCTTCTGGTTTGGTGAAGAGCTTTTTCCCGCCGCCAACACAACACTCCAGTGTGTAGTTGCAAATCGCGGCCTGTTGGATAGGGCAAAATTTCGTAGGCTCTTGTCTGACATATTTCATCCTGGACATCAAAAGAAATACCGCAAACCATATCAAAACTCACAATCACTTTAACAGAAGTTGTGATGTTGTCAAGGGATGGCATTGTCCTTGCAACAAAAAGCAAATAGTGGTATTCTGTAGGTCGTATTAGAAGTGAGCATGTTTTTGTGTTAAGAATAAGGCCTTCATTAATAAAGGAGAAAGAGATGAGCAGGAATCTATTTTTTTACTTGGTGGTATCTATTATCTCAGTGCCTACAGCTTTGGGAAGTGATTGGAAGCTGGTGTGGTCGGACGAGTTTAACTATTCCGGCCTGCCGGACGCCAAAAAATGGAACTACGAAGTAGGATTTATTCGCAACCGTGAATTGCAGTATTACACCAAAGCCCGCAAAGAAAATGCACGAGTAGAAAACGGAACGCTTATTATCGAGTCGAGAAAAGAAAAATTCAAGAACCCCAACTATAACCCGGATACAAACCGCAGAGGCCGATGGAACCGCAGTCGTGAATATGCCGACTATACATCAGCCAGCCTCATAACGCTCGGTAAAGCCAGCTGGTGTTACGGCCGTATCGAAGTGCGTGCCAAGTTACCTACCGGAAGAGGAACCTGGCCTGCCATCTGGATGTTAGGGACCAATATAAGAGAAGTCGGTTGGCCGACCTGTGGAGAAATAGACATAATGGAGAATGTCGGTTTCGACCCGAATAAAATCCATGCAAACAGCCACACAAAAAAATACAACCATGCTCGCAAAACAGGCAAGGGATCATCGATTAAAGTCTCGAAGCCGTATAAAGAATTCCATATTTATGCTATCGAATGGTATCCCGACCGGATAGATTTCTACGTTGATGACAACAAATACTTCACCTATAAAAACGAGGGGACCGGCGAAGCGGCCTGGCCTTATGACAAGGAACAATATCTAATCCTGAACACCGCTATTGGAGGAGCGTGGGGTGGGCAGAAAGGAATCGATGAGTCTATTTTCCCCCAAAGGTTCTATATCGATTACGTCAGGATTTACCAGAAAGGAACAGCAAGTCAGCCTGCACAGAAAAAATAAGCCCACTCAATTATTACAAGTTATAATAGTAAACTCTCCGGCCTCAAAAAGGATGTCTTTTACTCGAACACCTGTAAACTTCTTTTCTTTAAGCAGCTTGTCAACATCAACAGAAAGTTGAGGATATTCAAGCTTCATATATACGGGTATTTTGAGTGTCAATGCCTGGTTAAGGAAGTTTATGGCCTTGCTTAGATGGCCGCTGACAATGGTGAGTTCAAATATCGCATTGTTATTGCTAAAACTCAAAAATCTCAACGAAGCAGGAATAAATGGCAGAATGAATGAGTTAGTCCTAATCACGAAATGGATTTTTTCATCTTTAACTCTTACACGTATTATCTGAGGTGGTAAAAGTTTGTTGGAAATCAAGATTTCTATAATTTCCTCAAGATTGAAAGTTATTTTCGCCATAGTGACTTTTTGCCGTATTTTGTTGACAGAATTGTGCTTATAATAGGAGAAGGTCTTTGTATTCTGCAAGGTTTTTTTGTTTCTTTCCG
>JAUWLI010000339.1 GCA_030613765.1 Phycisphaerae bacterium | reverse complement strand
CGGCTATAGTTTCTTGATACCCGAATATTGCAGGTTTCCGCTCTAACGTCCATTGTCCTTAAGGTATCTTCGATAATCTGCTCTAATTCAACATATTCTAACGATGCATATGTACTGCGGGAGAATTCCAACAGCTCGCTTACGATTTGAACCATCCTCATAAGTCCCTGCCGACAATGAGTGAGGTACTCTTTGGGTTTTTCGAGTTGTTTCTCCTCAATAATTCTCATCGCAAGATTAATATATCGCAGTATCCCGTCCATAGGATTATTTAGTTCATGGGCGACCCTGGAAACGAGCTTGCCGACAGTGGCCAGTTTTTCGGCGTTGACCAACTGTTTCCGGGCATCGACCTTTTCTGTTATGTCTTCGATAATAACGGTTCCGCCGAGGATTCGGGCTGTATCGGCTTTTTTAAGAGGCGTGCAAGTGATTTGCAAAAGTTTTGTTTTACCGTTTAATGTATAATTTATATTGTCAAACTCAATGGTTTTTCCTGCTGACACAACTGATTTTAATTGTTCGGTCCACCCGGGGCCCGCTTCGCCGGGATTGTCAGCACCTTTTGCCAATGATTCGTCAATGAAGTTAACTAACCTGATTAGCTTCGCTGCCTGGGAATTGGACTCGATAATCTTCAAATCCGAGTCGAAAACAATAACTCCTATCGGTAATGATTGAACGATTGATTTGCCAAGCAGCCCAAATATTAACTGGTCATTTTTGGCGTTCGTTTGTTCTCGACCGCCGTTTTTGGTTGGCTTTTCCGAACGTTGTTTCCGATGAACTACCATAGCTCAAATAAAAACTCCTATGCCCACATTGCCCAGCATGGATGTTGCTAAAAAACAACACACTTGTCCTTTTTTCGGAACGAAAGTGCTGTGTATTTAGTAATAAACGTAACATTTTATAGAATAAGCAGCTAAGCACACTGATATTCGTCACGCACCTCTTAAATTCAGTTTTCAGCGTTGCCATTTGTCAACATTTTCATACTGCTTTTGTTTACTTTATCGTGCGCAGACCATACTACCTCGGCAAATTGTGCCCAACCTTATATCAACTAAGCACTTGTAAAAGTAAAAATAGGGTATCTATTTATCTGTTTTTTGGAATGGATTTTGCAATACCGTACATAAACCTATGTATTATGAAATCATAAATGTTAATTACCGGTATTTATGCAGGGAGGTATTTGATGAGTCTGTCCGATAAGCGTAAGTATAAACGGTTGACAATAAAGCTTGATTTGTCGTATCGTAAAGTTGATTCGATGGCAAAGAAATCCCATGCCGGCTGCACAGTGAATGTAAGTCCCGGTGGTTTATATTTTGAGACCGCAGCCGATGTATTTAAGCTGGGCAGCCTGTTAAAAGTGGAATTATCAATACCTCCTACATCTGGTATGCCGGAATTTGGGGGCAGTATCTCAGGTCTTGGCAAGGTTTTGAGAACTCATACTATCAGCGGTTCTCGCACAGATACCGAACTGCCTTCTGTTAGGTCCGGCGTAGCACTGGAATTCTGCCGGCCCCTGAAGCTTAGCATATAAGGATTACTTTGTCGGCCAGACGCCCTCAAAGACTTCCACGGCCGGTCCGGTCATATAGACACTGTTATCTTCTTCGCACCAGTTCAAATGCAGGTCGCCCCCCGGTAAATGTGCAGTGCATATTCGCTGGCATCGGCCGGTAAGCACTCCCGCTACACAGCATGCGCAAGCACCACTTCCGCAGGCCATCGTTATTCCACTGCCTCGCTCCCACGTCCGCATAGTAAATTCCGTTGAGTTATCAACCTGAACAAAATGTACATTGATCCGGTTTGGAAAAATGCTGTGGTTTTCAATTACAGGCCCAAACTTTGCCAGGTCAACTGCTGAAAGGTCATTGCAGAAAAAGACGGCGTGTGGATTGCCCATTGATACGCATGTCATTACAAATGCCCGACTTTGAAACATCATTGGCTGTTCGATCATTTCCTTGACGGGCAAATTGACCGGAATATCTTTGGTTGAAAGTTTGGGCTGACCCATATCGACACACACGTTTTGTACTTTATTCCTGTCGTCAGTATCCAATCCCACTGTGAGGACTCCGCTGCCGGTTTCAATATTCAATGAAGCAGGGAAGGGCGGCTGGCCCGGTACTGAAATAGGTCCACCGGCCTCGGCCAGTTTATGCTCATAGGTATATTTTGCCACGCAGCGGATACCATTTCCGCACATCTCGGCTTCTGAGCCGTCTGCATTGAAGATATGCATCCGCACATCGGCCGTTTGTGACGAGCATATGAGAATCAAACCATCAGAACCAATGCCACGATGCCGGTCGCTTATGATCTGGGCCAGTTCTGCAGGATTCTCAATTTTTTCCTTGAAACAATTGACATAAACATAATCATTGCCAAGACCGTGCATTTTCGTAAACTTCATTGTACTATTCCTTGCAAAAATACTGTTTTAGTATACTCGCGTGGACGACCTAAAACAATATTGTTTGTCGAATTTAATAAAAAAGGGATGATACAGATAAGTCCCGGCTGTGCAGCCACGCAGCGTTTACGTGCTAAAATAACGCTTATATTGCAAATTCCTTTTTTCTGGTGTCCAACTGGGCTTTTAGACGTTGGACAATAGATGAGTGCATCTGCGAAACGCGTGACTCAGAAAGATCCAGCGTTGTGCCAATTTCCTTCATCGTCATCTCTTCGTAGTAATACAAGACGACAATCAGCCGTTCGGCACGTGTCAAGCCTTTGGTAAGCAAATTTTTCAGGTCTCGCTTTTGAGCTTCGATCGGGGGCGCATCGCTTTTTTTGTCTTTGATTATATCTATTTCGCGAATATCTTTATCGCCGTCTCCGTCGCCATATTGTGTGTTCAATGACACTACGTTTACAGCACTGGCATCTCGTCGAAGCCTGTTAAAATCCTCCATGTTCAGATTCAGTTTTTCAGCAGTTTCTTTTATTGTGGGCTTGCGACCCAGAGATGCCTCGAGCGACTGCGTGGCCCTCGTCAGTTGGTGTGCACGAGTACGGACTAATCGCGGCACCCAGTCCATACTACGTAATTCATCAAGAATAGAACCTTTTATACGAGGAAGGCAATATGTCCCAAACTTTACACCTCTGTCAGGATCATATGCTTCGATTGCATCCATCAAGCCAAAAGTACCGGCACTGATAAGGTCGTCCAATTCGACTTTACTGGGCAATTTGCTGTGTACACGCTCAGCGGCATATTTTACCAGGTGCCTGTAATGCTCCATGAGCCCATTACGGAATTGGTCACCATGCGTTTTGTGGAATTGCTTCCATATTTCGTCGAT
>JAUWLI010000289.1 GCA_030613765.1 Phycisphaerae bacterium | reverse complement strand
TGCAGCGGCAAAACCGACGGATGAACGACTTAAGGCCCTGCGTGGAGGGGCCGAAGACCCGGCCTTAGCTGCTTTATACTTTCAGTTCGGCAGATATCTTCTGATTTCGTGCTCGCGGCCTGGATGCATGCCGAGCAATTTGCAGGGCTTGTGGAATGAGCACATTGCCGCACCGTGGAACGCCGACTATCATATAAACATCAATATCCAGATGAACTACTGGCCGGCCGAGGTATGTAATCTGTCGGAATGTCACGAGCCGTTTTTCAGGCTGACAGATGCGCTTTTGCCTTCCGGACGAAAGACCGCACGAGATGTGTACAACTGCCGGGGCTTCGTTGCCCATCACACAACCGATGTATGGTGGCACACAACCCCATTTGGGAGCGTTGGATATGGGATGTGGCCTATGGGAGCGGCTTGGTGTACTCAGCACTTTATGGAGCATTATCGCTTTACAGAAAATAAGAAGTTTCTCAAAAACAGGGCCTATCCCGTATTGAAGGAGGCTTGCTTGTTCTTTCTTGACTGGCTCGTGGAACATCCCAAGACCGGCAAACTGGTTTCGGGACCCTCAAACTCACCGGAAAACAGCTTCGTTGCTCCCGATGGAAAGAGGGTAAATCTGTCGATGGGCCCGTCGATGGACCAGGAAATTATCTGGGACACTTTTACAAACCTCATCGAAGCGGCAGAGATTCTTGGCATCAAGGACGGTTTCGTAAGAGAGGTCATCGCCGCCCGTTCAAAACTTGCTTTGCCTAAGATTGGCTCGGATGGCCGATTGATGGAGTGGAGCGAAGAGTTCAAAGAGCCGGAGCCCGGCCATCGCCATATGTCGCATTTGTTTGCGCTGCATCCGGGCAGGCAATACACGTTTCAAAATGCACCGGAAATGGTCGCAGCGGCTCGCAAGAGCATCGAATATCGACTGGCTAACGGTGGCGGGCATACAGGCTGGAGCAGGGCGTGGGTCATCAATTTCTGGGCCAGGTTCTGGCAGGGCGATAAGGCCTCTGAGAACGTAACGGCACTGCTGCAAAAGTCCACCCATCCAAACCTGTTTGACAACCATCCGCCGTTCCAGATTGACGGCAACTACGGCGGTACTGCTGGAATCTCGGAAATGCTTTTACAAAGTCACGCTGGAGAAATCCACCTGCTGCCTGCGCTGCCGAAGGCGTGGCCGACAGGGCATGTTAAAGGTCTGCGTGCCCGCGGCGGATTCGAAGTCGATATCGAATGGAAAGATGGCAAACTCACAAAAGCCAGAATCCAATCGCTGCTTGGTAATACCTTCAAAGTTCGCTACGGCCAGAAAGTCGTTGAAATAAAAACAAAGCCCGGCAAAAACTATAGCCTGAATGAACATCTCGAACGGCGATGAGCAATTAAAGGCATTGGCAGGTAATTCTATAGGCCTGCTCTTGGTGTTCTACGTCAAAAATGACGGGCAGGAATTTCTTTATGACCTCCATGTTTGTTTGAAGGTGGCTGGAAAGCTCGTTGGTTGTGAAGGAGCCGGCTTTCGCAATTGCCATATAGATTAGAAGCTGGTCAGCTAAAAAACGGTCGACCGCAGTGTCACGAGCCAGGAAGCCCTCAGCTAAACCGACAACTTCATTTATCACCTCTTCGGAGGGCTTGCCGCGCATTCCAAATGCAGTTAATACTGTCGTGCGTTCGCTGTCACAAAGTCGGATCATCACGCAATTACCCGGCCCATCGGAATCTTCTACATCGATGTGTTCGTTATTCTTGACGTTAAGTTTACTCTGGAGCAATAATTTACGCTGATGTTGAGCGACACGTACAGGAAGTTTTGCGGTGTAAATTCGGCCTTTAATTCGAGACTTCCTGACCGGTTGGCAAAGGTCGATTATCTGGTCTGTATTTTTTTGCCGGGGCTGGATATTAAAAGTTATTTTGCCACCGCCGGCCGGGTAGAAACCATGCCTTATCAGTGTGCAAATTCCATCGAAGCCGGCGTTTGCGATAGCGGGTAAAAAGGTTTCATCAAGAAAGTCAAAGGGCGGCGCCCATGGATTATGAGTTCCACCTGTAACGGTAACGGTGGAAGGTTTGTCGGCCAAAAACAATGCAGGCAGGAGGGGCTGAATTACTAAAGACGCAGAGCCGGCTGAACCTATATCAAAATGATAATCACCGCTTCTGATAGGGCCGGGTTGAAAATCCAGGAGCTTGGAGCCCTTTGTCGCTCCATGCGATTGGCCGTTGCAGATTTGACAGGCGGCCCGAACGCAGCTTAAATGCTGATTGGCCAGGCCCGGATTGCGGCGAGATGCACGGATATTTTCAATACGCAAACTCTTACAGGTAATGCAGGACAGGGTCAGAGACGTTCGCAGAATCTGGCCTCCTCCTTCGCCTGCGCTGCCATCGATAAAAACAGTATCCATCTTACTAATCCAGTGGTCCGTAAACTCTTTTATAAGTCCAGGGCAGTGTTTTCACTAACGATAATAGCCTACTACGACCATATAGAGAGGCTCAAGGTTGTCCGGCAGCGACAAGACTGTGCTGACAGCAGCATCGTCAAAAGCACCAACAGCAACAGAACCAAGTCCCAGGGCCTCGGCTTGAAGGTGGACATTCTGCGCGGCGTGACCGGCCTCCATATATACGTAACGAATACCACGTTTGCCATAACGGCCGGTTGTTCTGTTGAACTGGGCTGCAAAGATTAGTGTCAACGGCGCAGCCTGTATAAACTCCTGTTCCCAGGCAGCGGAGGTAAGAGGGGCACGCAGGTCCCTGTCTGTCAGTTTTTCAAGAGAGTGTTTGTCAGGCAAGTAACGAAACATGCCTTTATCAGTAATTACAAAGAGTTCGAGAGGATATGTAGCTCCGGCTGATGGTGTTGTGCGATACCTGCTGCCCGCATCCTGACCCTGGGCCGCCCAGGCCAACTGGCCGATTTGCTCAAGTGTAAGGGGCTTTGGCAGGAAGTGCCGGCGCGAGCGTCGGACGGTTATGGCCTGCTCCAACGACATTGAGCCGGATTTATCCGGTTCGGAAAGTTTTATTATCTCACTCATTTTCTAATTCACTACTCTTTTTCAAAAACGATAAAGCTTGCAGAATTTCCACTATTGTCTTATCGCGATTATGACGTGTCAAATTAAATAGCTTAGTGTTAGAGTAATTTTTTACCTCGGAGATGAGGCCAGAGCCCTTCAGTGCTACAGTGGCCAATATTGACTTGTTGGATTTGAAGAGACGGCGTACTGCAATAACAAACTTTTCAGAAAAGCATTCCATCTTGCCGATCTCGTCGATAACAAATAATTTAGTATCGCTTTCTTCAGCGTCCAGAATCGGCACCACTGATTTCTCAAAGCCAGCCACGTCCACACCATATTTGCCCACTCTGAAAGGTCCTTTGATATCGATATGAGCAAGCGTGCCGGTGGCACCATCAAGCCGCTGCCAGATAAAACCTTTGCGAATACCTCCTTCGCGAATCTCCTGTGTGTAAAAACCCGCTATCTTTTCGCAGTTAAAATTTTTAATAATTTGCGATACGGCAGTGGTTTTGCCGGAACGCGGCAAGCCTGTTAAGAGGATTTTAGTGGATTCGGATGACATAGCTGACCAACACTATATACCGTATCTTCTGAAACCGCAAGATTAGTCAGTCTGCTTTTTCTTGGTGAGGATGGCAAATGCCAGAACAGCCAAAAGCACTACGGCTGATATGTATTTAACAATGGGGGGCAGCATCCAATGAGGCCGAGCGGCTATTTCAAAATCAACGCCGGAAGCTATATAATCGAGCAGGATGCCGCCTAAGAGAGCACATCCGGCCACGGTAGCGAGATAGGTAATTGCTGTTACTTTGCCCAGGACCTTCCAGATAGTTATAAATGATGCAGCATTGGTGGCTGGGCCGGTCATAAGAAAGACCAGTGCCGCACCCGGGGATAATCCTGTTGAAATTAAAACAGCCGCTACCGGCACCGAGGCCGTTGCGCACACATAAACCGGTATGCCCAAAACCATCATGACTACCATTTGCAAAATCCCCGGCCCCAGTTTGCCGGCGAAATAGCCATCGGGCACCAGAGCAGAGATAACTGCAGCGATAATCAGCCCTACCATCAAAGCTTTGCCAATATCGCGAGGTAAGGTAACAAAACCATATTTTAGGCCTCTGGTTATTTT
>JAUWLI010000338.1 GCA_030613765.1 Phycisphaerae bacterium | reverse complement strand
AGACCAGAAAAGCCGCTTTTGCTTCATGGGCAATAATTTCAACAAGTCGCCGTATCTTTGTGGTTCCGTTCCTGGCTCCTCTATTGCAAAGCCCTGCTCCGGGGCCATTTTTTCGCTGTAGACCCTTCTCCACAAATATAGCGCCTTTGTCTTGCCGTCCATAACCATCTTGTCGCCGAATTTTACTATCAATGCGTCAAAGTAAACGATATCTCCCTCGATTGTATATTCCTTCTCCAAAACCGTCTTCAACTTATCGTCTCTGGCAGTCTCAACGAATTTTAAAGTTGTAAGAATCTTCCCATCGTTTGGCTCCTGAGAGATCACTTTTGCGTAACCTATCTGGTCCTCATAAGTAAGATTAGTTATTGCCTGCTTAAGATGCTTATTCTCAGTTAATAGCTCGTGGATAGTTATTGCTCTGTAATAAAATCCGCGTCCCAGATATGCAACAATAACAAGGCATATCCCCCCTAAGATATAAACTATAAATCCGGCTCTTTTACGTTTATCAGCCATTTATAAGCTTCTTTTCAGTAACTACCGCCTATTACGGTGGAAAATTTCGCCTCTGAATCTATCATCGGCTACAGTGGTTCAATCTCTAAACTTTTAACTTGTCAGACAAAGCTCCGTGACAAAAAAGGCAAAGACACGAGAAGGACTACCAATGCACCTTCTCCATAAAATGTGGGTTGATACGCCAGTAATCTATCAGCTCGCACGCAGAGTCGATTTCTGCCTGGTGAGGCGTTTTACTCATGTTCAGCATCGTGCCCGCATTGAGCGTTTGGCGGTACTTGCCTGCCAGTAGGTCCGCTGCCTTAAGTAGTACCACAACTCTGCTTTTAACCTGTTTCCGTAACAAAAATAACAGAATCTTCAACTTAGCTCATCAGCATAATACGTCAGAATATCTCACCCAAGTTCCAAATCCACGCCATGCCGATAAAATCCTTCAAAAACAAAGACCGAGCCGAGAGTGAAATTATTGACATACTCTTAAACTTCTGCTATAATTCCGCCGTTAAGTAATTAAGGGGAGAAATTATGGTTCCAATAAAATATGCCTGATTCAAACACAAAGACACAGCTAAAACACGGCAATCAAAAACCGCCAGATTTGTCACCTGTATCTGCCATCTTACTCCGTTATCGTAGGCCACTGATAATTATCGCCCACATTATCGTTTTTGCTACCTCGTTGTTTTCTTCCTTCTTAGTGGTCAAAAATATGCAGTTGAAACTCAACTGGCTCGTAAACGAGTACCCACCTTTACTATTGTTCTTCCTCGTCATTAAACTGCTGATATTCGGCCTGTTTAAGCAATATCGTGGCTGGTGGCGTTATGTCGGCATACAAGACCTGACCGGTATTATGAGGTCTTCACTCGTAAGTACATTTATTATAGTAGCCTTATGGTTCACAATGGGCCAAATCGATTCTATTCGTATATATTTACCAGAAGGCCTGAAAACTTCCGCCGAAAGCATATGTGTGGCCGACATGTTTGCCACGATTTTGCTTCTGGCCCTGCTGAGAATGGTAATCCGATTATACTTTGAGGCTTTTCGTCCTGGTGAAGCCGACCAATTAAAGCGACTTCTCATAGTCGGCGCAGGCAATGCCGGCGAAGCTCTCTTTCGCGAAATCCACCGTATGCCAATCACCCAATATGACGTTATTGGCTTTATCGACGATGACCCTATCAAACAAGGTACTAACATCCATGGTATCCCGATACTCGGTACTGTAGAGCAACTGCCCAAAATCTGCGAAGATCAAAATATCGAAGAAATTGCTATTGCAATGCCCGAATCTACACATCACCAGCGGAGGCGCGTTGTTCAGGTATTCGACAAAGGTACTAAGATTCGGTTTCGGACAGTACCATCTCTTACCGATATTGCATCTGGTAAATTAAGTGTCTCTCAGATTCGACCTGTTAGTATTAACGATTTGCTCGGCCGAGAAGCTGTCGAGCTTGACCTGGATTTAATAGAAGCTTTTTTAAAAGATAAAACAATTCTCGTTACCGGCGCTGGTGGCTCCATCGGTTCGGAAATGTGCAGACAGGTGTGTAATTTCAGGCCGAAGTTGCTTTTGCTCGCCGAAATGGCCGAAAATCCGCTGTTTTATATGGAGCGGGAATTGCATAAGCAATTTCCGGATATTTCAATAAAAGCGGTCGTCTGCAATATTACCGACAAGATACGTGTAGAGGGAATTTTTGAAACTTACAAACCACAAGTCGTCATTCACGCTGCCGCTCACAAGCACGTGCCACTGATGGAGCTTAACCCGGGAGAAGCTATCAAGAACAATATTATCGGCACGATGACCGTCTCGGAGGCCGCAAATAATTACGGCGCTGCTAATTTTGTAATGATTAGCACGGACAAAGCCGTCAATCCAACAAGCATAATGGGTTCGTCCAAGCGAGTAGCCGAAATGTATATTCAGGATTTTAGCAGAACCAGCAAAACACATTTTGTGACTGTGCGGTTCGGCAATGTGCTCGGCTCGGATGGCTCGGTTGTACCTATCTTCAAGAAGCAAATAGCTGAGGGCGGCCCCGTAACAATTACCCATCCCAAAATGAAACGGTATTTTATGACAATACCGGAAGCAAGCCAGCTTGTGCTGCAGGCGGCAACAATGGGAAAAGGCGGTGAAATCTTCGTCCTTGATATGGGTGAGCCGGTGAACATCGTGGACCTGGCCAGGGATATCATTACGCTGAGCGGTTTCAAGCCCGGAGAAGACATTGAAATAACTTACACAAAACCCAGGCCCGGCGAGAAGCTTTTTGAAGAACTCTCCATAGAAGGCGAAGACATGCAGCACACAAGGCATTCCAAGATCAGTATATGGAAAAATATCCCAATGGACCGAGATAAACTTCGCACCGGTATCAATGAGCTGGTAGCTGCCGCCCAAACGCAAAACTACAGCCAGATAGTTCGGGAAATCAAGGAGCTTGTACCCGAGTATATGGGCGGAAACTCTACTTAGCCAGAACACGGTTTGAAATTGGGTTTGTATTGGGTTTGAATTGGGTTCGTTTTCACAAATTGCCCAATTTGACATATTTTCATAATCCTTTGTTAATACGTTATTTATGTTCATTTTGGCTTTTTGGGAATTGGCTTTGTTTGGGTTCGTTTTGGGTTCGTTTTTCCTAATTGACCAAGTGTCCATTCTGTCGTAATCCTTTGTTAATACTTCATTTACGTTCAACTTGACTTTTTGGAAATTGGCTTTGTTTTCCATAAAAAGGTTATTTTTTCGTACGTAGACTTTCGTACTTCGTAAGTCCTTTATTAACCACGGATTA
>JAUWLI010000206.1 GCA_030613765.1 Phycisphaerae bacterium | reverse complement strand
GAGGCGACTATGAGGCAGAATGGCTTATCGCTTTCAAGCGTCATAAACTTTTCGATTTGTTCAGGCTTTAAGCCCATATATTCAAAAGGAAATTGTTCTTTCGGTTTTACATGGACTTTGCCGGCAAGGCCAACGCGATAGCCCAGGGACTTTATGTAATACGGCAGGGTCTTTATACCGGGTTTGATATTGCTATGGTTCGGATGGCATCCGTTTCGATGAGGATATAGACCTGTATACAAAGCGGAGCGACTCGGGGAACACATAGCCGTGGTGGTAAAGGCCAAGTTGAACCGCAGGCCTTGTTCAGCGAGGCGGTCTATGTTAGGTGTTCGGATTACGTTATTGCCATAGCAACCTATGTCGTCAATACTCTGGTCATCAGCAAGAAACAAGACGATGTTGGATTTGCCCTTACGGTTTTTGCTCGTGTGCTGCTTTGCAGCACTTGTACATCCCTGAATAGCAACCGAGGCAGCACCCAGTCCCACTGTTCTTAGAAAATCACGCCGGTTTAAATTTCCATTTGCCGCAAAACTCATTTCGGCATCAATATACCACAAAGTGACCTATGTTACCATTATTTTTAAGCACTGTATGGGCAGTAGTGGCGGTTACTTCTGGATTTTCAGTCTTATTCTATCGGCTGAACGGGTGTGCCTGGTAGCGGAACCGGCCTCAATCGCGGCCGCTAATTGCATAAACCTCGGTTTTGTGTAGTCGAAGAATTGTTTATAGCTTTCGCAGAAATAACTCTCGCGGCTTTGGCTGCCATCGTTTAATCGGGCCCTGTCCTTCATGCAGCCGCCGCGACACATATCAAGGTATTTGCAGAGCAGACACTTATTGGGCAGATTTTGCTTATCACGGGCAAAAGTGCGCTTCTTACTGCCGGAGGCGAGTTTATCCAAAGGTGTTTCCAGGATATTGCCCAGGCGCCACTTCGGCTCGACAAAAAACTCACAGGCGAAGCAATCGCCGGTGTGCTCGACAACAACAAAACCGGCACACTGCCGGCTGTATGTGCAAATCGTGTGTTTTCCTAAACAATAATATGTTACTAAAGAGTCAAACTCACGAATGTTGAGCTTTTCCGTGCCGTAGTCAAACCAGCGGTCGAATATCCTGCACAAAAATTCGCCGTACTGGGCCGGTGTAATTGAGAAATCCGCCAACTTGCCGGTCGCAGGGTCAAGCTCGACACAAGGGATAAACTGCAAATACGTCAAATCATTTTCGATGAGAAAATCAAATAGCCGGTCAGGTTGCTGTACGCTTTTGTTGTTTAACAAGACAAGAGCACTGAATTCAACCTTATATTTTTTACATGTCTGAATACCCCTTATCACCTTATCAAAAGTACCGGTGGCGGAATGGTCTACACGATAATAATCGTGAAATTCTTTTGGGCCATCGATACTGATGCCGAGCAGGAATTTATTTTCATAGAAGAATTGGCACCATTTGTCATCAAGTAAAACACCGTTGGTTTGCAGGGTATTGCTTATTTGCTGGCCGGGGCTGCCGTATTGTTTTTGTAATTCGACCGCCCTTCTAAAGAAATCCAGGCCCATCAGCGTAGGCTCACCGCCCTGCCAGGCAAAGCCGATAACCGGAAAACGAAGCTGCATATAATCTTTGACGAGCTTCTCAAGCACCTCATAGCTCATTCGCTGCCGGCCCTTGCCGAACTCGGGAGATCTATCCTTATAAAAACAGTACTTGCAATCAATATTGCAATCAGAGCCGGACGGTTTGATTAGAAGAGTGAAAGGTTGCATTTATTTTTCAGTCATTCGGTGTTTTTGTAACCACTTTTGGGCCCATTGGCGGGCCTGCGCAGGTGTTTGTAACTTTCCTTCCAACTGAGCGATGTACAACTCCTGAGCTAACTGGCCCAGGCCGGGGCCGGGGACGGCACCTAATCGAATTAAGTCATGGCCGTTGAGCAGTGGTTTGGGACGCAGCTCAACGTCGCCGAGGTCTTTTATTCTTTTCCGTAACCTACCCAACGCAGCAATACCTTCGGCGCCATCAGGCCCGGTCTTTTGAATAGCTCTTTGCAGCTCGTAGAGGTCCCAGAAATACGGCCCGGAAAGAATCATTTTCAACCGGCTCAGGGCCATCCGGTCGTCGAGGAGCTTGCCTCTGTTGGCAAGTAAGAATTTTATATGCTTGTTTTGACTTCTGCTTAGTTTCAAGATTTGACACTTTTGGCGTGCAAATTCAGTCCGGCAGCCGGCGAAAAGTGAAGCCAGTGCCAAAGCGAAATCAACCTTTTTTGGTAATTGGGCCAGTACATCAGTTGCAAATTCGGTCCGCTGGCCTTTAAAGCCAGGGAAAATTGACTCAGCCAATCCGCTTTTAACCAGCATTGATGTTCCTACAGAACGGTTAGGATTGGCCAGTATTGCTTCCAACTCTATCGCGATTCGTTCGCCGCTTATCTTAGTGATCATTTTTGCATTGCTGCGAATTGCCGACCATGTAGCCGGCTCAATCGCAAAACCGAGCTGAGTGGAAAAACGCACGGCCCGTAACATTCGCAGGTAATCCTCACTGAAGCGTTCTTTGGGTTTGCCGATGGTCCGTATCAGGCCTTTTTTGAGATCGGCCCGTCCATCGACATAATCGATTACCTTCTCTTTCAATGGGTCGTAGAACATTCCATTGATGGTAAAGTCCCTTCGGCTTGCATCTTCAGCAGCGTTTGCAAACTTGACGACAGATGGGTGCCTGCCATCAACATAGCCGGTTTCGGTTCTGAATGTGGCCACTTCAACCTGCCGATCTTCGAGCATAACGATAACTACACCGAATTTTGCTCCGACCTTCAATGTGCGTTTGAACAATCCTATAACGTCTTTGGGCTGTGCATTGGCAGCAACATCATAGTCTTTGGGGCGTTGGCCTAACAACATATCGCGGACGCAACCGCCGGCCAACAAGGCCTGAAAGCCATTGCGGTTTAGTCGCCTGATTACCTTAATAGCTGCCTGTTTGTTTGTCATTGGCTTATCTTTTGTAATATAGTTACAGCCATAGTTCCCCACTGGCGCCGGTCTATTATCTTTAGCGCACCATATCGCTCCAACAACTCCGTGGAACGGTTAGTTCGCACTACAACGATTCCATCAGGGGCAATCCGGCAGTTTAACACATCCAGTAAACTGCTCAAAGGCGAATTTGGCCCAACATCTTCCGTGCAGGCATAGGGTGGGTCGACAAAAATAAGGTCATACTGTCGCTCGTTAATCGGTGCACCTATACTGAATGCGTTAGCCTTTATCACTTTTGACTTCTCAACAAAACCAGATTTTTCAATATTCTTTTTTAGAGTCGCAATAATCTTCGGATCCTGCTCTACGAAATTAACAGAGACAGCCCCCCTGCTCAATGCCTCAAGGCCCAGAGACCCGACGCCGGAGAACAAATCAGCTACAACCTTTCCGTCCGGCAGGTCATATTTGTAAAGGACGCTGAACAGCGATTCCTTGACCCTGTCAGTTATGGGCCGGGACACCTGCGTTTTAGGGCTAAGCAATTTCATTCCTCGTTTTGTACCGGCTATGATTCTCATGGCATTACAATATACCTTAACAATTCGTGTTGAGCGAGAAATTTGTTCAGAACCCCTACCAAATGTCATTAGTAGGCAGCGGGAATCTAAGAACTTCTAACGAAATGAGATTGCTTCGCTCGTCCCGTAAGTTAGCCGTTGGTTTTACGGGGCTCGCAATGAAATAAAGCGGGATATCACAGCAAAAGCTTTTGCATCTGTACGGCACACTTTCGGAATTTGTCGGCGGGGAGAGTTACTGTCTGCCACTTGGGGCTTCGGCGTTTCATAAACTTACGATAATCGTTTAACTTAACGCAAAAGAATACATACCTATTCCGAGAATAATCATAAAAGTCCCTGCCGTCAAAATCAACATCGACGTTATCCACTTTGTAGGCAAAAACAAATATGGCTTGATGGTCCGGACCGAAGACCTGCTGCCAACCGGTCAATCCATCAATGTCTTCAGTCGTGACCCAACATTCAAGCCCTGTTAATTTGGCGAAGCTATTCCCCTTGAACTTACGACCTTTAACCTCGGCAATTATTATTTGGCCATTCGGAGGATATAATAAAAAATCGAAGGTCTTAATCCTGGAACTCTCGAAAGTCGCGCGCTTTTGTTCGTCAACGGCAACGTATTGAATGTGATTATCCCTCAGCCAGTTTTCGAAGGCCCGCTCATAATGGTTTGGAGCAAAATCTTTCATTTCAATTCGGATTAAAAACGGCTATACACGGCCCAAGTACCACACGCGTTGACTTACATGCTCGCATCATCTGACCACCTAATGAATCTTAAACACGCTCCACACATTCCTGATAATAACAGTCGTTCAAAAACTAAGCTAATCAAGAGTTCAGCCCAGACAAAAACTCATCGATGTTCACAAGCTCCTGATTGCCTGTCGCCATATCTTTAACAACAAGCTTTTTGTCTTTGAACTCCTCGCCAATAATTATACACTTTTGGGCATTTTGGTCTGAGGCCTCTTTAAGCTGCTTGCCCAAACCTCCTGATTTGTAGCTGAAAGCAACAGAGTAACCGGCGCGACGTAAATTGCCCGTCAGTTGAACAACGATATCCCTTTCAGTCCTTTCACCAGTCCCATCTACTGTTGGGATGTTTAATGGTTTATCTACAGTAGCCACAAAATAATCAAGCCGTTTCTCAGGCAAATATTTATCAATCAAACCCTTGCGTTCCAAGAGAATCTGCAAAACACAATCCCCCATACCCATTCCTGTTGCCGGGATAGGTGGCCCACCAAAATCTCGAAGCAGGTTGTCGTATCGACCTCCCCCACATATCGCGCGTAGGTCGCCAACAACATCATGAACCTCAAAGACTACACCCGTATAATAGGCCAAACCTCGCACAATGCTCGGATCGAAAACGCAATAGTCCGCAATGCCCATTTGATTAAGATTATAAATCAACATCGCCTGTTCATTAACAGCTTCATCGATTTCATCACTTGGTTCGTATTCTACTACTCTTCTTATTTCAGACACATTCTTGGTATCCATAAAAAGCTGGATCTTTTCTGCCATTACTTTATCAGAGACCTGTTCGTTAAGCATTTGTGTGAAGGTTTCTGGCGGTAATTTGTCCTTTTTGTCCAGTACAGGATATAAAGAATCTAAGCGGTCTTCGGAAATCCCAATCTTCTTAAGGACAGAGGCTAAAAGCTCTCTGCTAGATATTTTCACAACGACATCATCTGCTGTCAGCCCCACTTCGCGAAGATAATCGATAGTTGTTAAAATCACCTCGGCGTCGGCGAGGATGTCATCGGTGCCGATTATGTCGATGTTCCACTGGAAGAATTCGCGTAGTCGTCCGCGCTGTGGCCGTTCGGCTCGACAGAGTCGCGGGACGGAAAACCATTTTATCGGTCGCGGTAGTGAGTTTATTTGTTGGTTGACCATGCGGGCCAGTGTGGGAGTAATCTCCGGTCGGATAGCAAGGTCTCGTCCGCCGCGGTCGGTGAGCGAAAACAACTGGCCAGCAATTTCGTCGCCACTTTTTTGGGTGTAAAGTTGAAGGTATTCGAAGATAGGGCCGTCGTATTCGACGAACCCGTTACGCAACGAGGCACTACGCCAACCATCGACAATCCAGTTACGGACAGCCATCCGGTCAGGATAGAAGTCGCGGGTACCTTTTACGGGCGGTATTTTGGCCATAATAAGTCAATTTCTTTCGCCCCTTCGGGGCTTGAAAATTGTTAGTTCAATCCTTTCCGGGGGCTTACGCCCCCGGCTAAACACTAACACCCCT
>JAUWLI010000256.1 GCA_030613765.1 Phycisphaerae bacterium | reverse complement strand
GAATCGCAACTGCCCGCCTTATTGGACAAGCTGAACCACCAGCGGGGTGAACAGACAGAACCAATGCCGCACCTGGCAGCATTGGTTTGTTGTTCGGCGTTTGATATTGCCCTGCACGACGCGTATGGTCAGCTTCTGAATCGTGATGTGTACTCTACCTACAATGTGGAATTCATGAATGCTGATTTGTCGCACTTTCTCAAAGCCGCCGATGATTTTAACTTCTCGTTTGTGGGCAAATATCCTGCTGACTTCCTAACATTTCCTCCGGCCAAGACTTTGCCCGCCTGGCACCTCGTTGGCGGCAAGGATTTACTCGACGCATCCGAACTTACCGGCACAGAACCGGATGACGGATACCCTGTATTACTGCCGGATTGGATTAAACGTGATGGTCTCAAGTGTCTGAAAGTGAAGCTGCGCGGTAATGACTCTGAGTGGGATTACGACCGTCTGATAAAGGTCGGTGAAATTGCGCTCGAAAATGACGTTCCATGGCTGACCAGCGACTTTAACTGCACGGTTACTGAGCCTGCCTACGTGAACGAGATTCTAGATCGGCTAATGACAGAACATCCCCGTACCTATCAAACGATTCTCTATGTAGAACAGCCATTCCCATACGACCTGGAAAATAATCAGATCGATGTTCATAGCGTGTCGGCCCGCAAGCCCCTCTTTATGGACGAAAGCGCTCACAACTGGAAACTAATCAAGCTCGGTCGCAGCCTGGGCTGGACCGGCGTCGCGCTGAAAACCTGCAAAACTCAAACCGGCGCGTTATTGAGCCTCTGTTGGGCCAAGGCACACGGAATGACCCTGATGGTACAGGATTTGACCAATCCAATGCTGGCACAGATTCCCCACGTTCTTTTGGCCGCTCACGCGGGAACAATAATGGGGGTCGAGACCAATGCGATGCAGTTTTACCCCGCTGCTTCGACATCGGAAGAGGCAGTACACCCGGGGCTTTACCAACGGCGTAACGGCCAGGTTGACCTGTCTACATTGAATGGGCCGGGTTTTGGTTATAGAATAAACGAAATTAAAAGGGATTTACCCGAATTGGTGGCGCGTTTTGAAAAATAGGAATATTTGTCTCTATCAAGGGAGTAACTTGAAATGGCGAAATTAAGTGCATTTGCAGATGAAGTAACCGATGACTTTCTGGAGCAGGTTAAATATCTTGCAAGCGAACGTGTGGGTTACATTGAGATTCGTTTTGTCAATCAGAAGAATGTCATGGACCTTACCCGGGACGAGCTGGATGAAGCGAAAAAAATGATTGCCGACCACGGTCTTAAGGTATGTGCTATAGGCTCACCCATAGGAAAGGTAAAGATTGATGAGCCCTTCGGGCCACATCTGGACAAGTTCAAACACGCCGTTGATTTGGCCATGTTTTTTGAAGCCCCGTACATACGAATGTTCAGTTACTATCCACCGGAAGGTAAGGATATCGCTGACTACCGCGATGAGGTTATGGAGAGAATGTCGGCCAAGGTAGAAGTACTCAATGATGTCGATACTATTATGGTTCACGAAAATGAAACGGATATATATGGCCATAGTGCCGAGAACTGTGTCGACCTTGTTAAGACCGTCGATTCACCGAAGCTTCGGCTTGTATATGACCCGGCAAACTTCGTATGGGGACAGAAGATAAAAGATAATGTCGAAAAATGTTGGCCATTAATGAAGCCATACATCGCCCATATCCATATCAAAGACTGGAAAATTGGCGAAGATCTGGGCAGCATACCGGGTGAAGGTGACGGCCAGATAAAAGAGCTGCTCGCCGAGCTTGCCGCAATGAACTACGAGGGCTGCCTTACGATGGAGCCGCACTTAAAAGCGGGTGGTCAGTTCGGGGGCGATACTGGGCCTGAGCTTTTTTCAAAAGCGATTGCCGCAGTCAGGCAGCTCGCAGACGAGGTTGGTTTGAAGTGTGAATAACTTTATCCAAAAAGGAAGACTACTATGAAAACATGGAATTTCGGAATCGTCGGTGCCGGATTAATCGCTGATTTTCACGCAAAATCCATCGCAGATATTCCCAACGCAAAGTTTGTTGGTTGTTGTGACAAAATACAAGACAGAGCCAAACAATTAGCGGATAAGTATGATGTGAAAGCTTTTGAAAACTATGAAGAGATGCTAAAAAGCGACGACGTTGATATCGTCACCATCGCCACGCCAAGCGGATTTCACATGGAACCGACCGTTGCCGCAGCCGAAGCCGGAAAACATGTATTATGTGAAAAACCCCTGGAGGTAACCTTAGAGCGAATCGATGCCATGATCAAAGCCCACGAAAAGAGCGGCACACGCCTGGGCGGCATTTTCCCCTACCGATTTAATGATTCACAGACAATCATCAGAGAGGCAATAAATTCCGGTCGTTTCGGCGTAATTACATACGTCGGGATTTATGTTCCCTGGTGGCGAACCGATGAGTATTACAAAGACTCCTGGCACGGCACATGGAAATTAGACGGCGGAGGCGCGTTGATGAACCAGTCCATCCACATGGTGGATATGCTTTGCGACGTAATGCCACCGATTGAATCTTTACAGGCCTACACAGGAACGCTGGGACACAAAATAGAGGCTGAAGATACTGCTGCCGCCGTTCTGCGCTATACTAATGGAGCGTTGGGAGTCATCTACGGTACTACCGCTTCTTATCCCGGCCAGTTCAGACGGTTTGAGATTACCGGTACAAAAGGCACTGTGATACAGGTTGAAAACAGTTTCACAGTCTGGCAGTTTGCCGACGAGAAACCGGAAGATGAGGAAATCCGAAAAAAATACGGCCAAATCGAAGGCGGCGGAGGCGTGTCTGATCCAGCCGCCATCACACACGACAATCACACCCGCAACTTCAAGGCCTTCCTCGATACTCTTGAAACCGGCGCCCCCTTGTCTGCTGGCGCAGACAGCAAAGGGGGCTGGATAAGCGGTACCGAAGCCCGAAAAGCCGTCGAAGTGATACTGGCAATATATAAGTCCGCCAAAGAGCAAACAAAAGTTAAACTTAATTAAGCTCTTGGCTCATCGCTTGTATCCCGGTTCAGGAAATAGCTGCCAGCACTCCTCTGACATAACCGACCGACTCGGCCAGCCCCGCGAGGGGATCATCGGCATCCTTCTCGTATTCAAATGATACGATGCCGGCGTACTTTATCTTTACCAAAGTTCTAAGGAACCTGGGGATGTCAATTACACCTCGTCCGGCTTCGACTCCGTGTCCTTTGGCCGTCGCTTCGGTAACATCCTTTATGTGAATATCAAGCAGCCGGTCCGCATACTTCTCGACTGAAACCGACGGATCCACTCCCGCTCGCTGCGTGTGTCCAATGTCGTTGCAAAGCCCGATTCTTTTGTCCAGATTCTTGATTTTTTCATAAGCACTCGCCGGCGTTGGATACACTTTATCTGTCGGTCCGTGATTGTGAATAGCAACCTTAATATCGTATTGCCGAACCTTCTTATCTACCAATTTTAACAGCTCGGGCTTGGGCACCCCGATTATGACTTTCATCCCGGCCGCTTTTGCATAATCAAAAGCGCGATTTACCTCGGCCTCACTGTTCATATAGATTACGCCACCGCCGTAGAGAATCAGGCCGGCTTTTTTAACCCTGGCCACGACTTCCTTGATTTGGGCCGGTGTACTATCCAGCGCCAGATGAAAACTCTTGAAAGCAATATATTTCAATCCGACTCTCTTGGTCATCTCCAGGGTCTCGTCCAGTTTGAACTTCCTTAAAGTGTAAGAAGCCAAACCCAGCTCAAATTGTATCTTGCTTTTCATTTCAAATCTCTGATTCCGTATTTCAAAGCGACGTTCTTTCTTCCCTGCCGATGTTTGACTCTGTCCGCACGAGGCGCCTACACCCATCAGCGAAGCGGCCATACCCGTACCGGCTGTACGAAGGAACTGCCTTCTGCTTTGCTCTGACTTTATCATCTCCATTCTCTCCTTTCTTATCACGGAGCTTTATTTTGCGCTCGTGAAACCAAGCCTGTCATTACAATTAACCGCCAATTTTAGTTAAGAATAAGGCAAATGTCTCTCAGATGCAAACAAATTTGCCTTGCGAACATCGGGTTCATTTGATAGGATTATGCCGCACGGACTAAAAACGAAAGTTTTCGGTCTTATTTCGAGAAAGGCAGGTAAAAACCACTGAGGAGTAAAAGAATCCAAAAAAACCACACTCTAACCCGTCGGCAGTTTTTGGAAAGCTCGGCCGCCGTCGCAGCGGGTATGGCTTTAGCCGGACCTGTAATTGTCCCGGCCCGGGCACTTGGTGCCAACACCCCCGGTAATCGGATTACAATTGGAATGATTGGGATGGGCCGGCAGGCGTTTCACTCCAATCTGAAGTCTTTTTTGAACTCATCGGATACACAGGTTGTAGCGGTCTGTGATGTAGACGCATGGAGACTCGACAACGCCCGTAAGGCCATAGAAAAACATTACGCAAAGGACCGACGTTCCGATACGTTCAAAGGTTGCTCGGTATATAAAGACTTCCGAGAACTTCTTGCCCGGACGGACATCGACGCGGTGATGATTTCCACGCCGGACCACTGGCACGTGCCGATGGCTATTGCTGCCGCCAAGGCCGGCAAGGACATCTGCTGCGAAAAACCACTGACCCTGAACATTGCCGAAGGCCGCGCCCTCAGTGACACCGTGCGGCGCTACAAGCGCGTGTTCCG
>JAUWLI010000246.1 GCA_030613765.1 Phycisphaerae bacterium | reverse complement strand
CTGGTTTAGCTGGTTTTCGAAGACCTTGTAACTATCTTGCCCAAACAGACAAAATACAACTCTTTGAAGGCTGGTTTGGCCTTTTAGGTAATCTATACTTGTTTTGAGCATTATTTCGGCACATCTTTGGATGGGGAAGCCGAAAATACCGGAGCTGATTGCCGGAAACGAGCTGCTTTTTAAGTGATTCTCATCGGCTACTTTAAGTGAATTCAGCGTCGCATTTTTCAGCTTTTCATCTTCATTTCCTTCGCCCATCCGAGGCCCAACAGCGTGAATTACATATTTTGCTTTCAAATTGCCGCCGGTGGTTATCACTGCACCGCCTACGAAAGTTCGGCCTATTTTGTCGCATTCTTGCTGGATTTCTGGGCCGCCTTTGTTCCTGATTGCTCCTGCTATACCGCCTCCCAGAACCAATTGGGCGTTGGCGGCGTTGACGATGGCGTCAGTTTGCATTTCGGTAATATCGCCTTCGGTCAGTTCCAGAACGTGATTTTCGATATCTACTTTCACAGGACCGAACTCCTTATCTTTTGTTTAACAGAATAGCATTTTCAAGGGGCAGTGAAAATAAAATTCCCGCCCAGAATCCTTAAGAAGAACAGCTAACTACCTTCCGGGCATTTACGACAAGTCCGGATGTTTCAATTATGTAGCGCAGGACTGCAAGGCTCTTGCGGCTTCCAGTGCCAATACCCGTTTTCTCGGCACTTTGCGGACGCGTGCGGCGAAGTCGTCCACCTCTTCGATTTTCTCGGATCCGACGACCATCGCATCCACCCATCCCAAGCCGCGCACGTAGCGGATCGAGCTATCGCGTTTTTCGTCGCTGTTGCGGAAGGACCCTTCGCCAATCAGCTTCATTCCCAATACGCCCTTGCCTTCCTTATGCAGTTTTCTGACAACGGGTTCTACTTCCGCAACCGACGCGTCCATGCTCTTACCATAAGCGTTGATTCGCACGTTCACGGAATCGATCCACGGCTCATCTGCCGCGGCCTGCAGGGCTTTTAGCGAATGACACGATACTCCATGTGCCCGGATAATGCCCTTGTGTTTGAGTTCGTCCAGGATGTCCATCTGCTTTCGCAATTCCTGCGGCCATTTCTCTGAGACGACACAGTGCAGCAGGACCACGTCGATGTAGTCGGTTTTTAGCTCCTTGAGGAAACGATTGACGACCACGTCTGCGTCAGGACGTTGGGGTTCTGGTATTCCGCCACCTCGCCACCAGATTTTCGTGTTAATCACATAATCCTGGCGGGGAATCTTGCTCATCGCCGAGGCAAGGTACGGGTGCGAACCGTAGAGGTCGGCAACGTCAAACAGGCGTACCCCTCGCTCGTATGCCGTTTTCAAAAGGGCTTCGAACTTTTCTTTGCCCAAGCGGGTCTGGTTTGACTGACGGTCCCCTCCGCGCATGCCTGTGCCAAAACCGACTCGAGAAACTTTGATTTTCGTTTTTCCCAACGGCATACGCTCGTACGGATCAAACGTTATGGATTTCTGACTTATGGCGTCCATGCTGCCTGATCCCAGCAGAAGTCCACCCACCCCCGCAATCGACCTGGTCAAGAATTCACGACGTTTCATCTTCATCGCAATTTGCTCCTCAATTTTATCAATACATTGTTTATAGCGGCCCAAATGCAGATACCCACTACCCAGCTACATCGTTGACTGCATCGGCCGGAAGCATACCAAAATCGTCGGCGTAACACAAGTGCGTTGGGCAAACCTTTTCGCCCAAACTGAGCATCCATGCGGACCGATTTTGACTTTTTACTTGACTTACGGAGCTGCGCTGGTACATTGAACGCCTAAGACTGACAGCATTTTTAGGACAAAAGTGTTGTAAAAAGACCGCAAAATGGCGGTCCTGCAAGTATGCTTGTATCGAGAGAAACCGGGTTGTTTAATTCAAGATGAAGGAGGTATGAACATGCCTATGAACCGCCGTAATTTTCTTAAAGCTTCTGTGGCCTCCGGTATGGCCCTGGCTGCGCCTAATATTCTAAGAGCCGCGGGCAGGAAATACCGCACCGCCCTGATCGGTAGTGGGTGGTGGGGAATGAACATCTGCCGGGTTGCAATGCAGTCGGGCCAGTGCAAGATTGTCGCTATGTGCGACGTTGACCGTAACCAACTGGACCCTGCCGCCAGCGAGGTCGAGCGGCTCAGCGGTGACAAGCCGAAGAAGTATCAGGACTACCGGGAGCTTCTGGAGAGGGAAAAGCCGGAGATTGCTATCGTTGCCACGGCAGACCACTGGCATCCGCTGATTACTATCGCGGCGGTCAAGGCAGGTGCACACGTTTATGTTGAAAAGCCCATCGGCCATACCATAATGGAAGGCCGGGCTATGGTCAACGCCGCCCGTGCCGCGGGCCGGGTGGTTCAGGTGGGAACACACCGCCGCGTTTCGCCGCACAATGTTTCCGGTATGAGATTCCTGAAGGAAGGTAAGGCCGGCAAGATTGGTATGGTGCGGGCCTTTGTGCATTACGGAGGAGGTCCGGAAACACCAAAAGCAAATGAAGAACCTCGCAAGGGTCTTGATTGGGATATGTGGTGCGGGCCCGGACCGCTGCGCCCATTTAATACGAAGATACACCCGAAGGGCTTCCGCCAGTTCCTCGACTACGGCAACGGCACATTGGGTGATTGGGGTATACACTGGATGGATCAGATTCTCTGGTGGACCGAGGAAAAGTATCCTAAGCGTGTATTTTCCACGGGAGGCCGTGCCATCAAAGGCCCGCCGGTTAATACAGCCCAGGCCCAGACGACCGATGCGCCGGACCACCAAGTGGCCAGTTTCGAGTTCGAAAGTTTCACAGCGGTCTGGGAGCACAGGCAGTTCGCTGCAAACAATGTCGACAAAGGTGAAAATGTGGGCTGTTATTTCTACGGTACCAAGGGCATCCTGCACATAGGCTGGAAGGATGGCTGGAGATTCTATCCGACCGGCAAAGGACAGAAAGTCATCCAAGAAGAACCCAAGTTGCACGAGCCGGACCAGCAAAACATTCCTGAATTGTGGGCGAACTTTCTGGACTGTATCAAGACGGGAAGACGACCGGCGTGCGATATCGAGATTGGTCACCGATCGACGAACATGAGCCTGCTGGGTATGCTTTCGCTCAAGCTTGGCCGCAGTATTGAATGGGACGGCAAGAGAGAAGTTATCATCGGGGACGTTGAGGCAAACAAGCTGCTGCGCCGTAAGTACCGCAAGCCGTGGATTTATCCGAAAGTATAGGAATTCCCATTTTGCGACGTATTGCAAAATGGGAATTCGTTATATAGCTCTATCGGAAACGGCGTCAATCTTGTACTCGTTAAAGTACTGCACGCTTTAAATCTTTGTAAAGCGTGTGCCGATTGACATCCGGCTAAAGCTCCACAGCTTGTTATATGTTACTTCCTAAGAGAGCCTCCAACTCTTCTTGTATGTTTTCCAGTTTTTCTATTTGAGGCTCGATTTCGGCTTTTGTTTCCGGGAGCAGATCGTCCGGTTTATCTATTACATAGGGCGTAATAAATATAATCAGCTCCTCGTTACTTTCTTCGATGGAATTGTGACGGAACAGACCTCCGGCCAGAGGAATATCCCCCAACAGGGGAATCTTTCGTTCGACTTGGCTGTCTGTCTGGAAAAGGATTCCGCCGAGCATAAGTGTCTGGGCATGCTGAATCATCATATTGGTGGTCGTATCCATTTCGGTCCTGACCGGCTGATCATTTATCCTGTCCGCGGTAAGCTGTGAGAGAATCACGTTTATAATCATATCCACGTTATTATCAGGTGTGATACTTGGCCGGATTCGCAGAGTCATACCTACTTGCTGAAATTCGAAATTCTGTACGTTCCCCGCCGTCGCCGAACTTGTCGCCGTTGTAAAGAATGCAACTCTTTGACCTTTGAAAAACATTGCTTCTTCGTTGTCTTTTGTCCACAGTGTCTGTTGATTAAGAATCTTAGCGTTGGTTTTTTTCACTAAGAAATCAATCATGGCATCAACCTTCAAGCCCGCCTGGAAGCCAAACGTGCTTCCTGAAGTCCCACCCGCCCCAAAGATCATGGAACCATGCTCCTGGAGATGGTCAAGGCTGTTGAGGATAGTGATTGAGTTTTCTCCGACGTCAGAAAAGCCGCCCGATCTGAGCTGCAGGCCGAGGGAAGTTACATTACTGTGGTCGATTTGCATAATGACCGCCTTTATCATCACCTGTTTTCCGGGTATGTCGAGGGCTTCAATCAGTGCTGTTATGTTTTCCATAAACTCACGCGGAGAAAGAACAAGGAGGGATTTAGTGCGAGGGTCGGGAATAAAACGAATCCTGCCTATTACTTCGCTTATCGGCTGCTCATCGATGCTCTGCCGTCCAGTAGTCCACCAGGGCCTATAGGGCTCCTGACTTGTTGCGTCCTGGCCGGATTGGTTGGAGCTTCCACTGTCTGCGTCCATCGAGTAATCGGATAATCCTCGGTCGGTACGCTGAATTGTGGCAGAGGTGCCCGCCTCGTTGAACAGGGCATTTAGACGCTCAGACAGGTCTTCGGGGTCGGCGTACTTGAGCGTTATGACTGTGGGTACTTCGCCCATCTCCGCTTTGTCAAGTTCTCGTATCAAGGCCTCAACAACATCGTATGCCTCGGCAATTTTGCTTATCACAATTATCTTCTTTGTCCCCGGGACAGACTCAAAGGTCAATTGTCCATAAAGCGGGCCGACAATCTTTTGCTTATCCTCTGTTTGGCCATAGATAAGATCAAAAAGGGATCTCCCTCTGCTGCTTCCGCTCGTACTCTCACTGAAAAGTGTCGCCAGCAAATCGGCCATCTGAACGGGGTCT
>JAUWLI010000088.1 GCA_030613765.1 Phycisphaerae bacterium | reverse complement strand
GAAAGGTACATCGCTATGTATAAATCGCCCCGCGTTGTGCTTCGCAGGATCGGCTCCCTGACCATGTAAATATCGTTGATTGTCTCGCCAGCCTCGATTTCGTTGATGAATTTATGTGCCATTTGCGAACTCCATATTATTCTTTTTCATTTAAATGTTGGGTTTCCGAAATCATATTGCCTGAGAAGCCTTTATGCAAGCTTTGTTGGAAATTCTATGAAGAATGACTTTATAACAAGGGAAAATTTCTAACAAGGCTTGCAACTCGTTGCATATTTGGCTATAAACGTTGTTTCATATGATTTGATGTAATGCTATATGAGACATGAGGCATAAGATATGAGATACAGCCGGATGTTTATACCGACGGTCAAGGAGGTTCCCTCCGATGCGGAGACGGTAGGTCACAGATTAATGGTTCGGGCGGCTTTGATACGCAAAGTGGCCAGTGGGACCTATACATATCTGCCGCTCGGCTGGCGTAGCCTGCTCAAAATCATAGCAATTGTCCGGGAGGAAATAAACAAAGCCGGCGCTCAGGAGATCCTTGTGCCTTCTCTGCAACCCCTTGAGCTTTGGGACAAGACCGGGCGAAGTATTGACTATGGACTGACGATATTCCGTTTTGAGGACCGTCACGGCAGGGGAAATGTGCTCAGCCCTACGGCCGAGGAAGTTTTTACCTCTTTGGCCGCCGGTGAGATAAAGTCCTACAAGCAAATGCCAATAAATCTGTATCAGATTAGCCCAAAGTTCCGCGATGAATTTCGGCCTCGTTTTGGTCCCGTGAGGTCTCGCGAATTCATAATGAAAGATGCCTACAGCTTCGATGCCAATCCTGAAGGCCTCGATGAGTCTTATAAAGCTATGTACGATGCTTATTGCAGGATTTTCAAACGCTGCGGCCTCGATTATGTAATCGTCGAAGCCGAGTCCGGCGAGATGGGCGGTTCGGGCTCACACCAATTCACTATCCCGTGTGAATCCGGGGAGGATACAATCGTCTATACCGAAGATGGCTCTTATGCGGCAAATCTCGAAAGGGCGGATGTCGACCCGCTGCCAAAAGAAAAAACAAATGCCGAAATTCCACCTATGGAGGATGTTCATACGCCGAATATCGGCACTATCGAAGCCGTCTGCAATTTTCTAAAGACTAAACCTGAACAGATGGTAAAGACGCTGATTTATTCAACTGAGGACCAAACAGTAGCTGTCCTTATTCGTGGTGACCATGATGTTAACGAAGAAAAATTGAGGATTGCTGTAGCCGGCAAACACTTCGAGCTGGCAGATGAAGCTACGATAGAAAAAGTTACCGGTGCAAAGGTTGGTTTCGCCGGCCCCGTCGGATTAGCTGACAAGGTCGGTACTTTACTTATAGACCATGCAGTAACAGCAATGCCGGTGTGGGTTACCGGTGCTAACAAGACTGACTACCATACAAAAAATGTTGTGCCAGGCAGAGACTTCCTGCTCGAAGGTGATAATGTTACTGTTACTGATATTCGCTACGCCGTTGAAGGTGACAAGTATAATGGTGAAATGCTGCTGTTTAAGAAGGGTATCGAAGTCGGCCAGGTCTTTAAACTCGGGACAAAATACAGTGTAAAGCTCGGCGCCAAATTCCTCGATGAAAATGGAGACGAAAAGCCCTGTATCATGGGCTGTTATGGCATCGGTATAAACCGCATCCTTGCGTCTGCTACTGAAACACGTAACGACAAGAACGGTATTATCTGGCCAATCAGTATCGCTCCATTTGAGGTTTTAATTACCTGCGTCAATCAGGATGACGAAGAAGTGGCAAAGGTTGCCGAAGACATTTACCAGCAACTTCTCGACAATAACATTGATGTATTGTTAGACGACCGCTCGCTGCGCGGGGGAGTGAAATTCAAAGATGCCGACCTGATTGGCATACCGGTCAGAGTTACTGTCGGCAGAAGGTCCGTAGCCGAAGGCAATGTGGAGATGAAACTGCGGTCAGAATCAGAAAGCCAAAACGTGACTATTGAAAAAGCGGCAGATAAGGCGATTGAACTGGTCAATTCATTAAAAGAACAATTGAAGCTCTAAAAACACAATTACTCCATAAGTTGTAATTGGATAAATTGCAGTTAATTACGAGGATTGGCAACAAAGCCGACTCAAAATTCGAAAGGAGAGAATCGATGAAAGAAAAGAGACTATCAAGACGGACTTTTTTGGGCAAGACATCCCTTGCGGCGGCGGGCACGGTCGCAGCAGCATTGGCACGTCCAGCCGGGGCAGTCGATATGAGCAAAGTGGAGCGACTCGTTAAGAAAGGTCGTATCAACCAGTCGGTCAGCAAATGGTGTTACGACAGCAAGTTTTCGTTTGATGAACTTTGCGCGATATCCAAAAAAATGGGCATGAAGGCGATCGACCTGCTTGGACCGCGCGACTTTCCAACCATTAAAAAACATGGCTTAGCCTGCTCGATGATTAGCACACACGGCCTGGGCAACGGGATAAACAGGAAAGAAAATCACAAGGAGTGCCTCGCGAAAATCCGGGACGCCATCGACGCGGCTGCCGAATACGGTTTTCCAAATGTGATTACCTTCCCCGGTAACAGGCGAGGCATGTCCGACGAAGAGGGGATCGAAAACTCCGTCATCGCGCTCAAGCAGGTTGCAGGAAACGCAGAGAAAAAGAAGGTCACCATCTGCATAGAATATCTCAACAGCAAGGTCAATCATAAGGATTACATGTTCGACAAGACGGCCTGGGGTGTTGAAGTCTGCAAGAAGGTCGGCTCCGAGCGTGTGAAGATTCTTTACGATATCTACCACGCTCAAATTATGGAAGGCGATATAATTCGCACGATTCGTGATAACAAGGACTACATCGGCCACTATCATACCGGCGGCAATCCGGGCCGAAACGAAATCGACGATACGCAGGAGCTGTATTATCCAGCGATTATGCGAGCTATTGTCGATACCGGATTCAAGGGCTATGTGGCGCATGAGTTTGTTCCTAAACGAGATCCTATTGAGTCACTGGCTTATGCCGTGCGGATTTGCGACGTGTGATATCGTGCAAAGAGAGACCTGCTGATATAAAATAGCCAAGTACGAATTACTTAATTGAAGAACAACGGAATGTGGAAGCTAAAAGGACCTAAGCCGGTCAAGTTGATAGTTGGTATTTTGGCTGCGGACCGTCAATGTCTGCACGAGGCTGTCGATCTATTAACCGACAAGCTCGGCAACGTTGATTTTACAAGCGATGTGTGGCAGTTCAACAAAACCGATTATTACAAAGACCAAACCGGGCCACATATTTTAAGACAATTTGTCAGTATCGAAAAGCTGATAGACCCCGGCAAACTGGCAAAAATCAAACATGTTACAAACAAGCTCGAACAAAAAATGGCAAGGACTTTAGGGCTTCCTCTGCCCAGGCCGGTAAATCTGGATCCCGGCATAATTGAAGCTTCAAAGTTGATTCTGGCCACAACAAAAAACTATTCGCATCGTATATATATCGGTAAAAGAATGTATGCCGAGGTAACACTGGTCTTTGACAAGGGCCAATGGCGACCGTTGGACCATACTTATCCTGATTACAGGCAAAAGTGCTATTTCGATTTTTTCCTCAAAGTCAGGGCCCGATTACTGGAGCAGCTAAAATCGCGACATTGCCTATAATATCCGTAATTTTATTAGCCGGTTCTGTTTTTTTGTCGTTTGTTTTGACCGGCTTTGTAAAATTCTTCGCTCAACGAGCCGGCTTTATCTCGCATCCGGTCAAGGACAGGTTCGCTAAAAAGGCCGTACCGCTCGGCGGCGGCATCGCGATTTTTATTACACTGATGGTTTTTATCGTCGCCGCTACAGCGGCAATAAAATTTTTTCCCGGACAAATAGCTTCGCTTGCCCAATCAAGAAATATTGACCCGTCTGACTTTTTAGCCAAAGTAAATCAGCTCTTCGTTATATTATTATGTGCTATGGCTTTGTTAGCACTCGGCCTTTGGGACGACAAAAAAGGTCTTGGGCCTTTTTTCAAACTTGCCGTTCAGTTCGCAGTTGCAATAATGGTTGCTTTCCTGGCGGATGTTCGCGTCGAGCTTTTTATAAAAAATCCGCTAATTACCTCTGTGCTTTCAGCCTTATGGATAGTTCTGATTATTAATGCGTTTAACTTTCTCGACAATATGGATGGCCTTGCCGCCGGTATTGCGGTCATAGCAGGCAGCATATTGTTCACCGCCGCTGCGATGAGCGGGCAGGTTTTCGTGGGCGGTCTGGCGATTGTTTTCATAGGGACTTTGCTGGGATTTCTGGTATTCAATTTCCCACCGGCGAAAATCTTTATGGGCGACGCCGGCTCGCTCGTAGTGGGCTTTTTCGTTGCAATTCTGACCCTTCGCACTACGTATTATCACGAAGCAGAAAGCGGCCGATGGTATGCAGTATTTATGCCGCTGGTTGTTATGGCGGTTCCGCTCTATGATTTTATCAGCGTGACACTGCTGCGCGTAAGCCAGGGTAAAAGCCCGTTTGTCGGCGACACACAGCATTTTTCCCATCGATTAAAAAGGCACGGATTGACCGATACCCAAACAGTCCTGACGTTATACCTTGCTACGCTCTGTACCGGTCTTGGTGCAGCTTTTCTTTATCAGGTTAATAAGATAGGCGCGATCCTGATTTTTACTCAAACGTTCATGATATTGGCCATTATCGCTATCTTTGAAAATACCGCCCAAAATGACAAAAGCAGCAATTAGTTGCAGCTTATCCAAAAGCAATGGACAAGTGGTTTTAGAATACGTTCTGCTTGCCCTCTGCCTCTGTGTAATTGCACTTCGAACAATGTTTACCGAAAGCCCGGGTTCTCAATCGGTAAACCTGCCAGACAATCTAAATGACACTGTTTACAGCTTATTGATATCGACTGTATTGATAATTTCTTTTGTCGTATGGTTTATATCGGGTTTTTTTAGTAAGAGATTTTCGTATCGTATGACCGGCATAGAAATCGGTTTGTTTATTTTCAGTGCGGCTGCCATTATTGGCGTCTTTTCGGCCGCGAATAAACGGGCCGCAATCACTAACTATGTAACACTGCTGGCCCCTATCCTCATGGCCGTTTTGCTCGTTCAGATATTGGATTCGCAGGCAAAAGTAAAACTGCTGCTGGTTGTCATTGCTGCTTTAGGTGTGGTCTCGGCTTATCAGTGTGCCGAGCAATTTTTCGTGAGTAACCAAATGACGATTGAGCATTATGAACAAAAACGGGAGGCCTTACTTGAGCCGCTCGGCATTCAGCCCGGCTCATTTGCGCAGTTTATTTTTGAGCATAGGCTTTATACAAAAGGAGTCCGCGGCTTTTTCACGACCAGTAATTCGGCTGGTTCATTTGCGTTGTTGGCGTCTTTTGCGGCTATCGGTTTATTTGTCGACAAATTAAAGAATCGCAAATATGGTGTTCACGGGCCTCTCAGGTTTGTTAGCTGTGGTATTGCAGTTGCGGTCGTTATTTTCGGCTTTGCTATTACACGCAGCAGGGGCGCAATTATGGCATCGCTGGCAGCGACAGTAATGTTTATTGCATATCTTTTGTTTGGAAATTGGATAAAAAAGCATAAGAAAGTCATATTCATTGGTTGCTTATTGTTCTTTTTCATTATCGGCTGCGTGATTGTTCAGTATGGAATTACTCGCGGCAGGCTCCCGGGTGGTAATTCCATGATGGTCAGATGGCAATACTGGGGCGGTGCGGTAAAGATGTGTGCTGACTATCCAGTAACAGGTGTCGGGGGCGGCAACTTCGGCAGCTTCTATCCACACTACAAAGCCGCTTCAGCACTGGAAACTGTTGTGGACCCACACAATTTTATTCTAAGTATACTGACTCAATATGGCCCACTCGGACTTATAGGATTTTTAGCCGTTGTTTCGCTGCCGTTATGGCGGGCAGTGTCTCGTGAGTCTGTTTTACTTTCACCAAAAGCTAATCAGCATGAGCCGGCTTTTACAAAAGCGGCCATACCTTTCGTAATTGTTATATCTGCTGCTCTGCTGCTCATCAGGCCGATTCTTTCCCCGATTCCACCTGTTAGTTCGCTCGAAGAGAGGTACGCTGCGATAATTGTGCTGTATGTGTTTCCGGTGATTGTTTTTATTGTTGGTTTTTTGCTTTTGACCGGAATTCTGATATCAAACAAGACTGACTATACGAATATTGCCGCTGCGGGCTTGTTTTGTGCCTGTATAGGATTGCTGATTCATAATCTGATAGACTTTGCGATTTTTGAGCCGGGTGTCTTTACCACTTTTTGGGCGATAATGGCCTGCCTGATTGCATTGGGTTCGCACCAAAAAACTGAGGCCCAGTTTGTTCATGAACCGGTGCTTTTTACAAAAGTGCTGGTTGCGGCAGGGGGGCTGGTTTTAATTTGGGCGTATTTTAATTACGCTTTTGTTCCTGTGGCCAGAGCCAGTGAGAATATTAAACTGGCGATGCAAGGTATCGGGTACACGCACGAATATTTAGATCAAGCTGCCAAGGATGATCCCCTGGATCCGTCAGCGCCGAATATGAACGGCAGACTCTATTTGCAGGAGTATAACGAGACAAGGAAAAAACAACCACTCGAAAAGGCAGCAGAGTGTTTTCATGCCGCGATTGAGCGCAACAAGGCGGATTTCAAGAATTATGAGAAACTCAGTACTGTTTATAATCTTCTTGGTGACACTCAACAAGCTTATAACTGGGGCCTTGAGGCGGCAAACCGTTATCCGGGCAGTGGGCGGTTGCAATTTAAATTAGGTGAAATCGCTGAGAAGTTGGGCAAGGCGGCTGTGGCGGTCGGGCATTACAAAAAAACAGTCATGATTGAAGAAGAGTATCGCCGACAGTTTCGCCAGATGTACCCGGACCCTGGGTGGGAAATGGTCAGTCGGCTCGGTGAAGAAAAATACAAGAAAGCAAAACAGAAGATAGACTCTTTATCCCGACAACCGGTCATTTAAAATATTGACCGATTGTTATATTTTTCAGAAGCCACTGATAAAAAGCACTTATAAAATCAACATTATTTCAAGATTGGCAGATAACGGTCTCTAAGGTTGTTGTGTGGTTGTGGGCTGAGATTGTTAATAATATTGATAAATAACTCAAAAAAGACACCTATAGCCAGCCGAACAGGGAGTGGGAAAACCAGAGAGTTTCCACTGCTCCTCGAAGGCCTGTCCATTTGCCGGCGTTGCATATGCAGTATAGGAATTGTCAGATTTAAGGATAGATTAGCTGCTACAGTATTGGCGCAAGGCATCTATCCCGGTAGAATAGCCAGGTGAAACGACAGGCTGTGTATGGGATGCCGGAGTCGTCTAAAGATGTCGGTGAAAATGAAGGAGGTCATTCTATGTCAGACAATCTTATCTATCGGCGCGATTTTCTACAGAAGCTGGGGACGATATCACTGGGGGGATTTGTAGCTAACGGTCTCTCCGCGCAGGCAGTGGGTGCTCAAAAGAAGCAGGCGCCGAAGACGTGGAAGCCTGTCTCCAAACGAAAGGTTCGCGTCGGGATCGTGGGCTATGGTGTATGCCGCTTTGGGGCAGCCTTTGGCTTCCAGGATCACCCGAATGTCGAAGTCGTTGCGGTCAGCGATCTGATTCCCGAGCGGCGCCAAGGCCTTATGAAGGCCTGCCGGTGTGGTAATTCATACGAGTCGTTGGAGATGTTGGTCAAGGACACCAAAATCGAGGCGGTGTTCGTTGCGACAGACGCACCGAGCCATGCGCGACATTGTATGGAGGTACTCAAGCACGATAAACATGTGATGACTGCCGTGCCGGCAGTGTTCGGATCGATCGAGCAGGCTGAACAACTCCTGGAGACGGTTCAGAAGACCGGCTTGAAGTATATGATGGCCGAGACGAGCAGCTTTCGGGACGACTGCTATGCAATGCGGCAGATCTACCAGGCCGGAGGATTCGGTCGGCTTGTCTACTCGGAGGGAGAGTACTTTCACTACCACTCGAAGCCGATTGGATCATTCAAGGGGTGGCGCATCGGCTTGCCTCCTCTGTGGTATCCCACACACTCCACGGCGTATTACGTTGGCGTGACCGGCAAGCGATTCACCTCGGTATCCTGCGTCGGCTTCAACGCGGGATTCCCGACCTACAGGAGCGGGGCCAATAAGTACGACAATCCGTTCACCGACGAGGTCGCGCTGTTCCAGACCAGCGAGGGCGGCTCGTCACGAATGCTGATGTGTAAGGGTATCCATGGACTCGTTATTGAAAGAGGCCGTGTGTTTGGCGAGCGAGGGTGGATGGAAGGTACGGAATATCGCGGAGCAGCGAAAGACTTTCCTGATACGAGCCGCCCACCGCTGCCACCCGGTGTGCCCGCCGGAGGACACGGCGGCTCTCACGGACCTTTGTCCAACGAATTTATCACATCGATCATTGAAGATCGCGAGCCGATGGTGAACATCTATGAGGCACTCGCGATGACTGTGCCGGGTATTATCGCTCATCAGTCGGCGCTCAAGGACGGAGAGACGATCAAGGTTCCGCAGTACGCTCCGGCCAGAGGTTAGAAGACAGGGCAAGCACCAGTATTGACGATTAGCGCTTGATCGTGCGAAGCCGCTTGCGCGCGACATAGTCGAACTACGTAGGGGGATAATTAACTTTCAGCTTCTCAAATGCGCACATGGCTCGGTCGATCCCTCCTTCACGCAGCATTGTGTCGGCCTCTTTGTAACCATCCCTGTTTCCATTTCCATATATTGGGTTAGCCCTTTTGTATATTGACTCAAATTGGTAGACGGCTTTCATATCCGGTGTCTGCCAATTCAATTTTGTGCAGTTGAGCGAATAATCTGAAATGCCGGGAAAAATCACCACAAAACAACAGATTATGGTGCCCCTTGACCATACACGCATCAGGGCGATCGGTAATTTCAACTTCTACGTTCGTTGCGCATCCGGCAGCGGGAGGCATCGGATGTGACTTGACTACTCGACCCGCATAAACGTCCAATTTAGGATTTTGGCCGGGATAATATCTAACCATCGTTACCGGGTCTCTCGATTTCCAAAAGACCTGGATTGCACAACTGCCCTCGTTGGTATGGGCAAAACGGCGCAAGAGATAAGGCAGTTCGGATCCTTCCGGACCATATACCTTCGTCGGACATGTGCAGTGTGATGCATAGTAGTGGTTCTTCTCAGTTTCGTAGCATGGATTATGTTGAAAACCCGGCCGCTTGATGAGCAATTGTCCGAGCAGTTGAGTATAAGCCGCCGGCAAATCATTTTCACAGGCGGCCGGAGTAAGATTGCCGTTCAGGAGGGAGAAGCTCACACACGGTTTGAGCATTCCCCGGCGCAGGCAATTCATCGTAAGACCATCTGCATTCTCGCTGCGCAACAATTCCTTCAGCGCAAGATGAACTCGCACGGCATTTTCCATACTTTCCCGATTGACACCTCGTATCTCAGTGGCTTTGCCAGTGATTCTCTTAATCAGATTCTGAGCTTCATCGTTGATCTTGATTTTGTGGAACAGCTCTGCGTAGCGAGAAAAGGGCACAACCCGAACCTTAATCCCAAAGAACTGCTCGATACTTTCGCGAGGCTTATCCGCTTCTGTAATGCTTAGAAGCAGAGATTGCCCTAAAAGCTTTCGTGTGTTAATCATCCTCATGCCGTATTCTATGGCTTCGAGGTTGTCGAGCGATTGAATGAAATAGATACCTTGGCGCCGATATTTAGTGATTGGCCCGTGCTTGACACCAAGCCCGATGAAGAAGAC
>JAUWLI010000268.1 GCA_030613765.1 Phycisphaerae bacterium | reverse complement strand
CACGAGCAGATGGTTAAGTTATTTAATGTGGCTGACATTGCGGCAATGCCCTCAACGTTTGAGGCATTCGGATTGGTGGCGCTGGAAGCCTTGGCTTGTGGGACGCCGGTCATTGCCGGCAACGTCGGTGGCTTCGCCCGGAACGTCAATAACGAGATAGGATATCTGGTGAAACCGGGCGACTACAATACTTTAGCTGAAAAGATAACCACCTTCATCAGAGATGGATTTAAGGAGAAAGTACGAGACAAAGCAGCAGCTTATATAAGACAGAATTTTAAATGGGACAAAACTGTTGAGAATATCGAGAAACTTTATGAACAGGTGTTAGGTCATAGCGGCAAAGGATCGGACAGCAGTACTTAACCGTCCCTTGGAATCTTTTTTTTACTATTATATGAGGCATTGAAGGAAATGAGTGATGTTACGCATGATGTTATTATTGTAGGTGCTGGCCCGGCCGGTCTCGCAGCGGCTCTTTATGCCTCACGCGACAGATTCAAGACTTTGGTACTTGAAAAATTTATGCCCGGTGGGCAAATCATCAACACCGATAGAATTGAAAACTACCCCGGCATTGAGCGAATCGACGGTCCGGGCCTGATTGAACAGATGCAAAAACAGGCGGTGAATTTCGGCGCAGAGATAAAGACCGGCTGCGAGGTTACCGGCCTGGAAAAACTGCAGGATGGCAATATTGCCGTGTATTGTGATAAGGATAAATATATTGGCAGAGTTGTAATTCTGGCACTTGGCAGTGTCTATCGCAAACTGGGCATTCCCGGCGAGGAGGAATTTGCCGGCTCAGGTGTAAGCTATTGTGGGACCTGCGATGCTCCGTTCTTTAAGGGCAAGCAAGTCGTAGCCGTCGGGGGCGGCAATACGGCGGTGGAAGAAACTCTACACGTGGCCAAGTTTGCCGATAAGGTGACAATGATACACCGCAGGGAGGAATTCAGGGCGGCCAAAATTCTGGCCGAGGAGCTTCTGGAAAAAGCCAATGAGCCGAATTCAAATTTGATTATTAAATATAGTACCGTGGCGACGGCCATAGAGGGCGAAGGTAAGGTCCAATCAGCCAAATTAAAAGACGTTAAAAGCGGCCGGGAAGAAGATTATCCCTGTGATGGAGTATTTATTTTCATTGGTATGGTGCCCAACACCGGCTTCTTGAAAGATTTTGTAGAACTCTCCGAAAATGGATTCATCAAGTGCGACTGTGCATATCTTCGGACAAATGTGCCGGGAGTGTTTGTAGCTGGCGATTGCAGAGTCGGGGCGGCTATGCAGCTGGTCACGGCTGCCGGTGATGGTGTAATTGCTGCGATGATGCTAAAACAGTATTTCAGAGATGCGAACTGGTGGAAAGAACCGGTCAGCGATTTGCTCCAGCCGGGCGGATGGTAAACTAACAAAAGACTGACAAAATCTTTGCAAAATTTGGTTGGCATTAGGCGGCCGATTCCGGTATTATTATCATGATTTGGATAACTGCGGATTTTACAAAAAAACCTTGGTTGAAAGGAAAGAATAATGGCTGGTAACGTAATTGAGCTAACTGACGCTGCTTTTGATGAGGCTGTTCACGGCCCTGATGTGCCTGTACTGGTTGATTTCTGGGCGCCCTGGTGTGGACCTTGCAAGATGATGGGCCCTATTATCGAGGAAATCGCGGATGAATATGAAGACAAGGCCAAAATCTGCAAACTGAATACGGATGATGCTCGCGACAGTGCTATGGAGTTTGGCATAAGTGCAATACCGACGATTATTTTATTCAAAGGCGGCCAGGTGCAGAAAAAATGGGTTGGCTTGGCCAGTAAAAAAGACCTCTCCGCCGCTATCGATGAGCTGCTTTGATAGTACCCGGTTTATGTTTTTATGTAACCCACGCTTCAATCACGGCCATATCGCCCAGGAAAAACACCGATATGAAGAGTGCCAAAGTTCGCTAAGAATGCTTGAACAACTTGAAGAGAAATTTTGAACGCGCACATTTCATTACTGAAATGATTTACGAAGACTTAAAAAGCAGGAAGGTTTTAGTTACCGGCGCCAGTAGTGGAATCGGCTCAGCGACGGCAGTAATGTTTAGCAGGCAGGATTGTTTTGTCGGGGTCCATTACTTCAGGACAAAGGACGGTGCTGAGAAAACTCTTGAGCAGGTGAAAAAAAGTAGCGATGGCCTCTTGCTTCACGCAGATATGCGCGACGAAAAGCAAGTTCATAAGATGGTTGAGCAGTTTGCCAAAGAGGCTGGCGGTATCGATGTTCTCGTCAATAATGCCGGCTCACTAATTGACAGACAACCCTTTGAGACCGCGACTGTCCAGTATCACGACGATGTGTACGCTACCAACGTTCGCAGCATCCTTTTGACGACGCGGGCGGCCTTGCCGTATTTGAAAGAAAGCAGTGGGAACATCGTCAATATCGGCTCTGTTGCGGGCCATCACGGTGGAGGCATCGGCTCGGGAATATATGCAGGCGCAAAAGCGGCAGTCGCCACTGAGACCATTTCTATGGCGATGGAGTTTGCTCCATACGGTATCCGGGTCAACAGTGTCCTGCCCGGATTTATTGAGACACGCTTCCACGAGCGGTTCAGCTCCGCCCAGCGCAGGAAAGAAGTTGCCGAGCGTACTCCGCTTGGCAGAAACGGTACCGCCGAAGACGTTGCAAAAGCGGTTTTGTTTTTGGCCGGCGACGCTGCCGGCTTTATTACCGGCGAGTATATCGCCGTCAATGGCGGTTTATACATGAGAGTCTGAAAACTAATCCTTGCAATCCAGACCTCTTTCCAGTATATAGGTACTTGTTGACACAATAAATTAGGAGGAAAGGAAAAACAGCATATCATGGCAGAGCTTTATTACAATTCAATGAATAGAAGAGTTTTCGTCAAGACTGGCTTAGCTGCTTTCGCAGGCTTGGTTACGGTCGGTACAGGTAACAGCTTTAGCTCAGGCAAAGCTCGGAAACAAGCATCCCGATGGGCGTTTCTGGCCGATACACATATCCCGGAGGATGTCAGCGACAATTACCGGGGATTTTACCCATATCAGAATCTACAAAAAGTTGTAGCTCAAATCATCTCTGATCCGCCCGATGGTATTGCCATTGCCGGGGACTTGGCTCGGCTTGAGGGGAAATTAGGTGATTATGCCAATCTAAAAAAACTGCTAAAACCTGTTGCTGAAAAAATACCGGTCTTAATGGCACTTGGTAACCACGATAACCGAGAGAACTTTCTGAGGATTTTTAATAAAATTGCGGGCGAAAAACAACCGGCTGCGAGTAAGCACGTAGTAGTTTTCAATAAGCCCCCCGTTCGTCTGATTATTTTGGATTCTCTTTTTTACGTCAACAAAGTGCCGGGCCTGTTAGGAAGAACGCAGAGGCGGTGGTTGGAAGACTATCTGAGAAAGTGCGACGATACGCCGACGATTCTTTGCTTTCACCATTCCCTGGGAGATGGCGACGGGGACTTATTGGATGTACCGCGACTTTTTAATATCATTAAACCCATTCGCAAGGTCAAAGCCATTCTATATGGCCATTCTCATGAATACAGGTATTCGGAGTTTGAGGGAATTCATCTGATTAATCTTCCGGCAACGGGATACAATTTCAGCGATGCCGAGCCGATTGGCTGGGTGGAAGCTCGATTGACCGCGAAAGGCGGCGATTTTGCACTGCATGTTGTGGCTGGTAACAAGGCAAAGGATAGAAGTGTAAAGAAGCTTGCCTGGCGGACATGAAATTCTGAATAAAACAGTCCTTGCAGTTTGCGGCGTGTTTTGGATATAATAGCATTTGTTTTTTTCAGACAGGATTTACCCCGCCTTTGGCGGACTTGTTTTATCCTGTTAATCTCGTCAAAAAGATAAGGAACAGGACGGATTCTCAATGCAAGTTTCTGCACGGATGCAAAAGACCTCCAATCCTGCCACTTTGCGGGCCTTGCGGGAATCCAATAAAATGCGCTTGGGGGCCCCAACAAAGCAGTGGGTCATCCGGCCTCCGGACGAACGCTCTGCCCAGCTTGCCAAATCACTGAAGGTTTCGCCTCTTTTAGCGCAGGTTTTAATCAATCGAGGCATAACTGATGTCCACGCCGGGGGCGTTTTCCTGCGTCCGAAACTGACCGAGCTTATTGAGCCCGGACAGATGCCTGGGATTGAAACAGCAGTCCGTCGTATAAAGCAGGCTATTAAAAACAAGGAAAAAATCTCCGTCTACGGCGACTATGATGTGGATGGTATTACGGGTGTCGTAATTCTCTGGCAGCTATTGACCCTGCTTGGGGCACAGGTCGATTATTATATCCCCCACCGAATCGATGAGGGCTACGGCCTAAACCAGGAAGCTGTCCAACAGTTGGCAAAGGCTGGCTCAAAGCTCCTAATCACAGTCGACTGTGGCGTTACCGATTTTGACTCCGCAATGCTCGCGGATCAATTGGG
>JAUWLI010000366.1 GCA_030613765.1 Phycisphaerae bacterium | reverse complement strand
GCCGGATTGGTAGTGCCGGTTGTTGGCTGCATCGTAGGGCCATTGATTTTCTGGCAGATAAAGAAAGACGATTTCCCATTTGTTAATGAGCAGGGCAAAGAAGCAGTGAACTTCCAGATATCGATGTTGATATATGGGATTATTGCCGGGCTTCTGTGTTTTGCATGCGTCGGTTTTGTCTTGACGCCGGCGGTAGCCATTTTTGACATTGTATTTCTGCTGATTGCGGCTGTTAAGTCCAACAATGGATTCCACTATCGCTATCCATTAACTATCAGGTTCATCAAGTAAAAATCTGCATAGCAGCAAACGAAATTTAAACGCTGGTTGCGTGTATGCGATTTGTTATCAAGCTGTTGATTAGTGTGTGCGTTATTGTTTTTTGCACGCAGATTGGGCGCAAGCTGCCGACACTGGCCGGATTGATTGCGGTAATGCCGCTGACCGGCCTCATCGTGCTTGTCTGGATCTACACAGACAATCCGGACAATTTCAAAATAGTGATCGATTACACCAGAGGTGCTCTGTGGGGAATCCTTCCAACCATTTTGTTTTTTCTTACCGCTTTTATATGCTTTCGCAAGCACATGTCCCTTTGGATTGTGCTTAGTGCGAGCTTTGCGGTCTGGATAATTGCCGCTTTTTTTCACCAGTGGCTGCTCCATAAATAGCTGGATGAAGCGGCCAATCTGAGTGTTTAACAAAGATAATTGGAGGTGTTCTTTTATGAAATCTGAAATGAACCGAAGAGATTTTATCAAAGCTGCGGGGCTGGGAGCGGTGTCACTGTCACTGCCAGGATGCGCAAGCGCCGTTCAGTCACATGCCGGAAGGGGCAAACCGCCGAATATTGTCCTGATTATGGCCGATGACATGGGGTATTCCGACATCGGCTGCTACGGCGGCGAAATCCGTACCCCAAACCTTGACCGGCTCGCTTCCGGAGGACTTCGTTTTACGCAATTCTACAACACCGCCCGCTGCTGTCCTACGAGGGCTTCACTGATGACCGGGCTCTACCAGCACCAGGCCGGCGTCGGTCATATGATGGGTGATAGCGGTTATGACGGCTACCGCGGCGACCTTAACAACCGCTGTGTCACTATCGCTGAGGTGCTCAAAGAAGCAGGATACAGCACGTATATGTCCGGAAAGTGGCACGTGACCAAACACCGCGGGCCGGATGGTCCCAGGCACAATTGGCCGCGTCAACGGGGTTTTGACCGCTTCTTCGGTACTATTCATGGAGCAGGCAGTTTCTACGATCCCTGCTCATTGACCCGCGACAATACGCAAATCCCGCCGGGCAGTGATGATTTCTACTATACCAATGCCATCAGTGACAACGCTGCTATGTTCATCGAAGAGCACAAATCCCGCAGTGGGGACAAACCGTTCTTTATGTATGTGGCCTTCACCTCACCGCACTGGCCAATGCATGCCCTGCCCGAAGACATCGCCCGCTATAAGGGAAGGTATGACAAGGGCTGGGACGTTCTGCGCGCCGAACGGCACAAGCGCATGATAAAAATGGGACTTGTCGAGGGTAAATGGAAGATTACAGAGCGTGATTCACGGGTCCCACCGTGGGAGCAGGCCGGGAAAAAGCAGTGGCACGCCCGCCGCATGGAAGTGTACGCGGCGATGGTCGATTGTATGGACCAGGGGATAGGACGCATCGTTTCAGAATTAAAAAAAACCGGCAACCTCGATAACACGCTGATTTTCTTCCTGGCCGACAACGGCGGCTGCGCCGAAGAATACGGCAGCCGTGGCCCTGTCAGGCCCGACCCATCCAAAAAGGTGGTCTAAAAGCCGATGGATAAAAACGAATTGCAGCGTGGTATGCAACCGAAGGTCACGCGTGACGGTCGCCCCGTACGCACGGGCGAGGGCGTAATGCCCGGCCCGGCCGATACCTATATCGCCTACGGCAGGCCCTGGGCCAACTCCAGCAATACCCCGTTCCGTCTCTACAAACACTGGGTCCATGAAGGCGGCATCGCCACGCCTTTAATCGTACACTGGCCGGCGGCCGTAAAAGCGCACGGCAAGTTCCGCCATCAGCCCGGGCATCTCGTCGACATCATGGCAACGTGTGTTGATGTCGCCGATGCAAAGTATCCCGGTGAATATAAGAGCCAAAAAATCACGCAGGCAGAAGGCAGGAGCCTTGCACCGGCCTTCGACAACAAACAGATTGAACGTGAGGCGCTCTACTGGGAACACGAAGGAAATCGAGCTGTTCGGAAAGGCAAGTGGAAGCTCGTCTCCAAACATCCCGGCCGATGGGAACTGTATGACCTCGAGGCCGACCGTACCGAGTTAAATAACCTGGCCGAAAAGTACCCGCAGAAAGTCGAACAGCTAAAAGGCCTGTATGAAAGTTGGGCCGCCAGATGCGGTGTCCGGCCCTGGCCTGTAAGAAAACGTAAGAAAAAGCAATAAGATATGGAGGCCAATATGAACAAGGGCCTTAACAGGCGTAATTTCCTCAAAGCAGTCGGTGTTTATGCAGCGTTTTCAATTCCGGGCTGCGCAAGCGGCAAGCAAAAACTGAAGAAAAAAAAACCCGCTCAAAAGCGGCCCAATATCATCTTCATCATGGCCGACGACCTCGGCTATGGTGACTTTGGCTGCTACAACAAGGATTCAAAGATTCCTACACCCAATGTTGATCGGTTCGCAAGCCAAAGTGTTAGTTTCACAGATGCCCATTCGCCTTCCGCAGTGTGCAGCCCAACCCGTTATGGCGGCCTGACAGGCAGATATTCCTGGCGGACCCGTCTCAAACGAAACGTTTTGAGTGGATACTCCCAGCCATTAATTTCACGGGAGCAACTCACTGTTGCCGAGTTGCTCAAAAGGCACGGCTATCGTACCGCCTGCATTGGCAAGTGGCACCTTGGAGTTGGCTGGCAA
>JAUWLI010000176.1 GCA_030613765.1 Phycisphaerae bacterium | reverse complement strand
CACCTCTCAAGACTTACATCATTAAAATCTTCGTTATTGTCACTCCAAAGCTCGGTCAGGTTGTCACTTTCTCTCAGGTCCTCGTTCAGTACGCCGATGGCTGTCTCTATTCCCGCCCGGCAGGCCCACCTGCAGCGAAGCGCGTCTGTCCTCATAGTGCTGACCTGCGTGTCGAGGCGGCTGGTTTGGCCTACGGATGCAGCGATTATGGTAAGAATCGCCACTATCCATAGCACTGCTACAAGAACAAGCCCCTTTTTATTACGATTACCAGTCATTTTTTTTATTTTGCAACTTTCTTTTTCCATGTTACATGCTCATCTAAGGTTGATTACTCCCTTGTGCACTGCTGTTATCCTGCTCGCCGAAGCTTTGCCCACCACTTTCGAGAGTTTCGAGCGTTGCACCTGCGGACCTGACCAAATTCACCATAATGGAGTCCATAGCCGGGCTTCCCCATTTTTGCTGTTTCCCAATGATATTTACTTCTATCAACTGAGGCATAACTTCCATTTCCTCCGGCCATTCTTCGGACCATTCCTCTCCATCGAAGAACCTGACCTGGAAAAAATCAATGTCCTCTGCAATAACACTCAAGATTCCGCCCGGGTTTTCATCGTTTGGATCTGGATTCGGCCACAATCGCCGATACAGGTCTGAGTTTTCTTCATCTTTTTTCAGGAAATATTCCACTTCGTATACATCCGCTTCCGGCTGGTCGATTCTGGCCTTTGCCCTGCCGACAGTATAGAAAGTCAAAAAACTACTGCCCAGTTCTGAGTCGTCAGCCATTCCGACTAATTTCATATTTCTGAAATTCTGTTCGCGATACAGATTCACAAGGTCCCTGGAGATCATATTCGAAGCAAATCTCACCTCGGAAGCAGCTTCAATATTACTATCTACTCTTTCGGCGCTGACTGTAATAGTTTTCAGTGTACCGAGAGCCACCAGTGCAATAAAGGACCCTATAGTCGAGGCAACCAGCGTTTCCGCCAATGTAAATCCGGTCTTTCTCAAATAAATCTTCATTTAATTACTCTTGCTCTGTTTCTTCGGCTCCAACATACGTGCTCATACCATTGAGCCTTGTTTGTACAGAGACGCTATACGGTCGATTCCGTTCGATCCATGTAACAGTTATTGTTACCAGATAAAGACTGTCTATACCCTGGTATTCGGTAGTAACTTCCCAGTGATATCCCGGCTCGAAATCTTCAACGACGCCGTCTGCGCGTCCTAATTCGATGAATTCATCGATGCCGATATAGTCAAGCAAACTAAGCTGCTTCTCTATTATTGAAGCCGCTACCTCGTATTGCCTGTTAAGTCTTGTTCCAGTCAGAGACTGGGTAGTTATTGCCACCAGGGTCAAAACAGCTCCGGAAAGGATAGCACTTGCGGTGATTGTCTCAACCAGAGTAAAACCTCTTTTGTTTCTTTTTGTCCTTGTTCTCATTCCTGGTCCAAATCGACAGTGAAGATTTTAATTTCCTGGGCCGTGCCCTGTAGTACCGCCGCTTTGCCGGTCGCGGCGTAGATATTTACAGTATAATGATTTTTGCCGTCGCCAATTTGTATTGCCGCTGACTGCGCGGTGCCGTTCGGAGAAAAAACTATTGCTGTCTGTTCATCAGATGATTCCGAACCAATGGGTGTTATTTGAATATTCTCGAATTTGACAGCACCGTCAAATTCCACCGGCTTTGAGTACAAGTCCCGCACTATCGTCTGCTCTGTCTGTTCAGTCTCTTGATTCAATTGGTCGGTAGCCAGGTAAAAACCGCCGTTGGTGGCATCCATTTCTATCCTATAGGGTTTTTGTCGCTCAATAGCCATTATTCTGGCGTATTTAGCTGCAAGAAAAAAGTCCCGTGCTGCTTTTTCAACCAGCATCCTATTGTATGTCCCTATGTAATACCCGCCACCGACGCCGGCAATAAGCGCGATAATAGTTATTACCACCAGTAACTCAATAATAGTAAAACCAGCTTTTGTATTTTGTTTTTGCTTGTTCATACACATAATTCAAAAACTCAAAACTACTTTAATCGTTATATTGGTCTGCATCGTCACCTTCGCCGCCTTCTACACCGTCTGCTCCGTAACTTATCAAATCGTAACTTCCGGGATTAATTTCACCCTCTGCCTGATAGTCTATTGGATTGCCCCATGGGTCATTCAACTGGCTTGCCTTGAGGTAAGGCCCGGTCCACTTCCCTTCTTCAATGTCATCAGGCATAACAAGTAGCACTTCAAGCCCCTCGGAGTCATCGGGATATCGTTGACAGTCAATAGCAAATCTCTCAATTGCGTTCTCTACAAACGCCAAACTGGGCTTTGTTAGGTCCTTCTTGGACTTGCCTATGTAATGAAAGAATTTAGGAGCCGCAAATGCAGCAAGCATAGATAATATCACAATTACAACGAGTAGTTCGACAAGTGTGAACGCCTTATTTCCCCTTTTGTTCCGTCTCATTTGGATACCTTTCCTAATATTTGAAAAAACCGAAACTCAAAGCGCTCCTGCGCTAAATTGCATTGAAATTATTGGCAGCAGAGTCGCCGCTATTATAAAACCTACCACTAAAGCCAGCAGGAGTATCAAAATCGCAGGGAAGATTGCCATAAACCTGTTTATCGCCGAGTCTGCTTCATCATCGAAGGTGTCAGCGGCATTGAGCAGTAAGTCATCGAGCGTTCCTGTCTGCTCGCCAATAGAGACGATTTGCACAAGTAAAGGCGGGAAGTATCCTGACTTGCCCAAAGGCCCGGCCAGCGACTCGCCCCGCTTGACCTCTTCGGCTACAGCATCAATTTCTCTGCCCAATAATTCATTGCCAAGGGTGTCACGAACAACACTAAGCGCCTCCAAAATTGTGACGCCTCCTTTGGTCAGTGCTCCAAGGGTCCTGGCAAACCTGCCCACTGCTATTGTGCGCAGGACCGAACCCAAAATGGGAATTTTGAGCTTAAAAGCGTCCCATTTGATTCTGCCCTCCGCCTTTACCCATCTTCGCAGCAAATGCAGTCCCACGAAAGTTACAGCTACAATAGCCCAACCGTGTACCGTCGTAAATAAACTTTTTATCGAATCGCTCAATCCCAAAAGCACTCTTGTAGGCAAGGGATATGCCACAGTCGCGTCACCCATCATCCCTAATATTTTCGGCAGTACCCAGGTTATTATGATAACCGCCGAGACAAGCCCGATGCACAAAACGAAGATAGGATAAGCTGAGGCATTTTTCATATTGGATTTTATTTTCCCTTCTCTGCTCAGCATTGTTGCCAGCTGGGTCGTTGTCTCGTCGAGCATCCCTCCCGTTTCCCCAACTCTTACCATCGAAAGATACAACGGGCTGAAAGTATTCTCGTACCCGGCCATGGCCTCTGAAAGGGATTGGCCGGAACTTACCGACTTGACAAGCTCATTCAACATATTCTTTGTTGACGGTTTGTGCTGTTGGTCGCGAATGATTTCAAGGCCGTTAAGCATGGGAAGTCCCGCTCTCAAGGCTGTGCTCAACTGGCTGGTAATAGCTAATATATCTTTGCTGGTAATCCTTCGAGAGCCAAAATTCAACAACCTGCTCAGGTCTAACTCTGCCTTCTTTTCACCGTTGACGCTCGTTGCTTGAGCTTCCTGAGCCAGCTCTAAAACAAACTGACCTTTGTCAGCCAGGGCGGCAACGGCACTTTTTCTGTCCACTGCTTCAATAGTTCCAGCGATGTTCCCGCCGCCTTGCTCAACTGCCTTATAAGAATACTGACCCACGATTTAGCCTCTCATAGTTCGGACTTCGTATTGTGTCCGGCGAGATACGATTCAATCTTCTTCACCGATACTCTTGGCAACTCTCATAACCTCCTCAGGAGTCGTGATACCCTTCAACACCTTGGCGATACCGTCGTGTTCCATACTTATATGGTCTGCCGGTGCCGCCTTTATAATTTGTTCGGTCGTCGGTTTTGCTGCTATCAAGTCACGCAGCGTAGCTGTTATCCTGAGCATCTCAAATATACCCGTTCTTCCCTTCATCCCGCTTTGCATACACTCATTACAACCGGCGCCGTGGTAAAACTGTGTATCGGGTTTGATGTCCACCGAGCCGTTCAAGGTCCTGATGAGCGTTTCGTCCGGCTTGTAAGGCTTTTTGCAGTTCGAACAAATCGTACGAATCAGCCTTTGAGCCAACACTGCCTCTAAAGAACTGGCTAACAGGAATGGCTCAACACCCATATCAATCAATCTTGTAATTGCCCCGGGCGCGTCGTTGGTGTGAAGTGTTGAGAAAACAAGATGTCCGGTCAAGGCTGCACGAATTGAAATATTGGCAGTTTCTTTATCTCGGATCTCTCCTACCATTATAATATCAGGGTCCTGCCGGAGAATGTGTCTTAAGCCCATGGCAAATGTCAGGCCTCTTTTTGGATTGACCGGCATCTGGTTAATACCTTCAAGCTGATATTCAACCGGGTCTTCTATCGTTATCATCTTCACAGCCGGCGAATATATCTTTTTTAATGCCGCGTAAAGGGTCGTTGTCTTTCCGCACCCGGTCGGCCCGGTAACAAGCACAATGCCGTGTGTCTTACGCAGACATTGATCGAAGCCTTCCAGAGATTGTGTGTTCATCCCCAGCTCTTCAAGCCCTATCAATGATACGGTTCTATCGAGAAGTCTCAGCTCAACAGATTCGCCGTGTACCGTCGGAACGGTGGAGACACGAATATCGACCCTGCCATGTTTACCGGTAAATTCGATGTGTCCATCCTGCGGCACAAAGCGTTCAGCGATATTCATATCCGCCATGATCTTGATTCGCGAAATAATCGCCGCCTGCAGGCGTTTGGATGATGGGGCCTTTTCCATGAGCATACCGTCGATTCTGTACTTTATCTTTACCTGATGCTCGAACGGCTCGATGTGTATGTCGCTTGCACGGGCCTCAATCGCTTCCAGTATTATCAAGTTTACAAGATTAACTAATGATGGCTCTCTGGCCAGCTCACTCAGCTTGGCAGGTGAGTAATCACCGTTATCCATCTCAGCCTCCGGCCTCTGTTCAATCGGGACGAGATTATCCAGCATCCTTGCCACGTTGCTGCCGTAGAACTTCAGTATGGAATTTTCCATTTGGGCCGGTTCAGCGTAATATCGCCGTACCGGATGGCCACTTACAAGCCTCAAATCCTCGATTACCTGCGGCCGGAACGGGTCCGTCATCGCAACAGCTAAACGGCCGTTCTCGTGCCGTAACGGCAATATACTGTGTTTGCTGACCAATTCCGCAGGTACAAGGGTGATGATTTCAGGGCTGATCGAAATATCGGTCAAATCTATCTTTTTGATGCCCACCTGAAGCGCAAGTGATTCATTTAGCTGAGGTTGCGTTATATAACCAAGCCTTAAGAGAATCTGGCCCAGCGGCCGATGTTCAACCTTTTGTTCTGCAAGTCCAAGTTCAAGGCCGGAACGGTCTAAATACGATTTTTCACAAAGCAACTGACCTATTTTTTTCTTCCTGTCAAAGTTCATTCTGGTTACCTAAAGTTCCAAATTCGATAGTCTGCAAATCCGTAATCCTGTATCAGTACAGAAGTTACGTTAACAACAAAGAATCTCTCCTTGGTCTTTATGCCTGCTGGGAAGCAATTCCTTCACTTATATCAGACGCTTGAGAGGGGGATTTTGTTACAAAAAATTGGTTTTTATAGGCAAAAAACTCACAATTCCGATAAATGCACCGGCCAAATATCGTATTGTAAGGCTAACTTATTGACCCTGATAAGTCAATCCTCTTTATTTTGCCTGTAAACGCGGTTTGTAAGCTGATTTTCTGGGCTGTGGGGTGAGAGGTGCTTATAAAGCACTTTTTTCCCTTTTCCCTTATCCCTTTTCACTTCTCACTTCGTAAATCTGCCCGTCCGCCGAAGCAATCCCAATCCTTGTCATCCCGAGCGCAGCCCCCGAATCCAGTTTTCTGTCATTCTGAGCGCAGCGAAAAATCTCAATTAAGGCAGCGAAGCAATCTCAACCTTGTCATTTCGACCGAAGTCCGCCGTAGGCGGACGGAGTCGAGAAATCTGGCCAATAACGTAAAATAACCTCCCCGCATTCACTCATTCACCCATTTACGCATTTACGCAACCTATTTTTCCATTTTTCTTTTTGATTTTTAATTTATTTGTGTTATTGTCTATCCACTAAAGGCTTGATTGACAACTGGGAATTTCGCTAAAAAACCCCGCCTTACTACGAACAACGAACTATGAACTAATAAACTAAATCTGCTTTGTAGATTTATAATGAACTCTCTTACTTATGTTCTCAAAATTACTGCTATTGCCCTGAACACTTATTTCTCTGCCTGGCTTTTATTATTCGTTTGTAGTGGCTATGGCGGCCACCCTCTAAGCCTTTACGCTTGGCTATCAAGCATATTGATATGTGCGGTCCCTCCAGTAACGCTCATTACTAT
>JAUWLI010000185.1 GCA_030613765.1 Phycisphaerae bacterium | reverse complement strand
CCAATTCATTTTAATTTTGCTAATATTGATTCTGATGGCGATGATCCCAGTTCCTGTATCCTGAATTCTTCTTTAACGGGATCTTCATTCCGTCTGTTGATTTCATCCATTGAAATAGTTCGTTCTTGAGTTCTTCAATTTTGGATTGCAGTTCAGGCTCTTCTATCAGGTTATACATTTCATCCGGATCGTTTTGTATATCATAAAATTCATTTCTGTCCCAGATCCCATGGTAAAAGATATATTTGTATTTATCTGTGCGTACACCAAAAACTGTCGGAGTCATGGGAAAATTGTACTCCCAGAAATATTCGTAGAAGATACGGTCTCTCCAGGCAATTTTGTCATCATTAAGTAATTTGATAATTGACTCTCCAGGCATATAATCCGGTTTTTTCAGACCAGCACTTTCCAAAATTGTCGGGGCAACATCAATATTCTGAACCATTTTGTCGATGGTAGTTCCTGCTTTAATCTGCTTAGGATAACGGATAAACAACGGCATTCTAAAGGATTCTTCGTACATGAAGCGTTTATCGAACCAGCCGTGGTCGCCCAGGTAGAAGCCCTGGTCGGCAGTGTAGAAAACGATGGTATTTCCGGCCAGGCCCGACTCATCAAGGTAATCCAGGAGGCGGCCCACATTGTCATCTACTGAGGCGATGCAGCGCAGGTAGTCTTTTATGTATCTTTGATACTTCCAACGGACAAGGTCCTTGCCCTGTAGATTTGCCTTCTCGAAGGCCTCGTTCTTGGGATTGTATGCGGCGTCCCAGAGCTTTTTCTGTTCGGGGGTCAGGTTCCCTGGAGGCACTAATTTCAGGTCTCTCTTGTTCATCGTCTTTTCGATACTCATATCCTGTTCTTTGGCGGCTCTGCCGCGGTTGGAGTAGTCATCGAAGAGGTTATCAGGTTCCGGGATAGTGACATCGTCGTACATGTTTAAGTATTTCGGACCCGGATCCCACGCGCGGTGCGGTGCCTTGTGGTGATACATCAGGCAGAATGGCTTGTCGGGCTTACGCTCTTTGAGCCATTTTAGGCAATGGTCTGTAATAATATCCGTAGTGTAGCCGGTGTATTTCTTTCGCTGGCCCATTTCCTTCATAGCAGGATTGTAGTACGTACCCTGGCCGGGAAGGACATTCCAGTAATCGAAGCCGGTCGGGTCGGTCTTTAGGTGCCACTTGCCGATCATAGCCGTCTGGTAACCGACTTTCTGGAGCAGCTTCGGGAAGGTCTGCTGGGAACCGTCGAACCTTTTTCTGTTATCGATAACGCCGTTGATGTGGCTGTATTTTCCGGTGAGGATTACGGCCCTGCATGGCGCACAAATGCTGTTTGTGCAGAAGCTGTTCTTGAACAGCATACCTTCTTTGGCCAGCCGGTCGAGGTTCGGAGTTTTGTTTATCTTGCTGCCGTAGCAGCTAAGAGCGTGTGAGGCGTGGTCATCGGTCATGATAAATATAATGTTCGGGCGTTTGGCTTTCGCTCCCTTCATTTGGCCGATACTATTACAACTCGGCAGCAATGATAGCGCCATCCCCGAGGCCGCCATTGAGCCGACCGTTTTTAAAAATTCCCTTCTTGTTTGTGTCTTCATTTTTGCTCCCTTTCTATCTTAATAGTCCTTCCCCGCAAGGCTGTCCTTGCAGGAATTGCGCCACTTTGTCAGTGTTGCCTTCATTGATTGTAGAATCTGCGGTTTTTCTGCTGCCAGGTCTTTTTTCTCGCCGGGGTCTTCTATCAGGTCAAAAAGCATGTAAGTCTTGCCCTTGTTCTTACTGTAGATTTTGTAACGGTTATCTGTGAGCGAGACCTGACTGCCGGATTCAAAGGCGATGGGGACGGGACGTTTGTTCATTTTGCCTTGAATCAAAGGCAGCAGGCTGACACCGTCAATCGGTTTCGCCTGCCCTTTTATTTTGATATTAAGGACGTCCAGAACGGTGGGGAAGTAATCCGACGTGCAGCACGGGATATCGGTTACTTTTCCGCCTTTTACGCGAGCGGGCCATTCCAACAGAGTCGGTACACGGACTCCGCCTTCGAACAAGCTGCGTTTGCGTCCGCGCAGCGAACCAGCCGAGCCACGGGTACGGCCCCGCTTTCCGTCTTTTCCTTCCGGTCCGTTATCACTGCAAAACCATACCATCGTATCATCTGCAATGCCCAATTCACGCAACTGGTTACGAAGCCGACCCATCTGCTCATCCATCGCACTAACACATCCATAGTAGTGTTGCTCATCGTCGCTGTACTGCGAATACATCTTTCTATATTCCGCTCCCGCTATGACCGGCAAGTGCGGCGTATGAAACCAGACAACAGCAAGAAATGGCTTCTTGTCTTTTGCAGCATTCCGGATAAAAGGGACAACCCGATCCATAATGACTCGACTGTCATCGCCTTTAAGATTTTCTATCGCTTTCGTGCCGTCTTCTGTCCAGTAGTATGTTCCATAAGGCTCATTTGATTCGGGCTTTTTCATAGGGTCCCACGTGGGGACCTTTGCTTCTGTGGAAAAACATATATCGAATCCGTTCTCCCACGGCGGTGAGTAATGTTTTGCACCTCGTGGTCCGCCGCGATTCGAGTCCTTTTCTGTTTTAGTCAGTGTCCCCAAATGCCACTTACCGAAATGCCCGGTCGTGTAGCCCTGTGTTTTCAGGACCTCAGCCAGCGTGACTTCCTCTTTGGGCATGTGTCCGACATTGGCAAAGGTGATTCCATAGCGATAAGGATGGCGGCCTGTGAGGCAGCTTCCGCGGGTTGGTGAGCAGACGGGCGCTGCCGAATAGAAACGCGTGAAATGCAGGCCGGCTTTTGCCATCGCATCGAGGTTGGGAGTCTTAATTATCGAATTGCCGTTAAATCCCGTGTCGCCGAAGCCAAGGTCGTCGGCCATACAAAGGACAATGTTCGGTTTGTCTTTGACTTTCTTTATTCCAAAGAAAGTCCAGGGCAGAGCCATTGTTACAGCGCCGCCGGTAACCGAACGAAGAAAATGTCTTCTACTAATCATTTTGCTTACAATCCCGGTAAAAATAGTGATTTACCCTCAACACTTTGGGGTTATACTGCAAGCCGAATCTGTTGACTATAATAATCTATGTCAGGGGCTTTGTCCAATCAATTAGTATTGCTGTTGAAAACTACAACATCGTAGTATAATATCGAACAAGAGCACAAGAACAGAAGTGGCTTGCTATATTACGGTTTGTGCATTATTTATTCGAGGCACGAGCAAGGGATTATTGCAATAACAGGCAAGTTTTAAGATGGCCAGGCTAAAGAAACAATTAGGTTCGATTGACGTGTTTTCGGTGGCATCCGGTGCCATGATAAGTTCAGGCCTGTTTATTTTGCCCGCTATAGCTTTTACAAAAGCGGGACCGGCCGTAATCTTATCATATCTTTTTGCGTCCATCTTGATAATCCCCAGTGTGCTTAGCAAGGCCGAATTAGCTACGGCAATGCCTCGCGCCGGCGGAACATATTTTTTTGTCGAGCGGAGTATGGGCCCAATTTGGGGAGTTTTCGGCGGATTGGCGGGCTGGTTTTCATTAGCATTGAAGAGCGCCTTTGCCGTTGTAGGGATGGCTGTGCTTATCGAGGTTGTAGTGCAAATGGCTTCCCCGGTGGAGCTTGCGCCCTGGACTCTGAAAGCAATCGCTGCAGCCTTCTGTCTGGGCTTTATGGCGTTGAATATAGTAAGCGTCAAACACACAAGCAGATTTCAAGTTGTACTCGTGGCCCTATTGCTGGCGATACTTGCTTTTTTTGTTCTCTCCGGCAGCAAAAGTGTTGAAGCTGTCCGTTATACTGGTTTTCTTGACAAAGGATGGCCGGCAGTACTTGCCACCGCCGGTCTGGTTTTCATAAGCTTCGGTGGCCTGACTAAAGTTGCCAGTATAGCAGAAGAAGTGAAAAATCCCGGCAAAAATCTGCCGCTTGGGATGATATTGGCCTGGTTTGTGGTAACGTTGTTTTACATTGCAGTAATAACAATCACAGTGGGTGTGGTCGATGGCAGCGAGCTGGCGGGAAGTTACGTACCGATATCGTTAGCCGCGTCTAAATTTATGGGCACTACTGGTTTTGTATTGCTGAGTCTGGCGGCGATAGCTGCTTTTGTCACTACGGCAAACGGCGGTATAATGGCTGCGTCACGTTCTCCGTTGGCTATGAGCAGGGATCAGTTACTGCCACCGCTTTTAGCTCGCGTTAACAACCGCTTCAAAACACCCCACTCCAGCATACTGCTCACAGGCGGTTTTATGATTTTGGCAATTGTTTTTCTTGATATCGAATCGCTTGTAAAAACAGCATCGACCCTGAAGATAATTCTTTTTATTCTTACCAACGCCAGCGTGATTATAATGCGTGAGAGCCGGATACAAAGCTATCGGCCGAAGTTCAAATCGCCGTTATATCCCTATATACATATATTTGCTATCATCGCTTATAGCGCTTTGATAATAGATATGGGGCGTGTGCCGTTGCTGATTACCGGCGCTTTCATCGTAGTCAGCGCAGCGTGGTTTTTTTTCTATGTCCGCCGGAACGTCAGCAGAGCGTCGGCTGTTATGCACGTTGTTGAAAGGGTCACTGACCACGAGCTAAAAACCGTGACCCTTGAGAATGAGCTGCGAGATATTCTTCTGCAGCGTGACGATATCATCGAGGACAGGTTCGACGAGATGATAAGGGAATGTGAAATTGTCGATGTTCAAGGCAAGATGCACTCAGACGAAATCTTTCGCCAGGTTTCCAAACTATTGGAGCCAGGGTTGGATATCAGTGAGTATGTGCTTTTCGAGAAATTTCTTCACCGGGAAGCCGAAGGTGGAACGGTGGTTCAGCCGGGTTTTGCAATACCGCATATAGTTGTGGAGGGTGAAAACAAGTTCGATATTCTACTTGTCCGAGCTGTTGATGGTATCGACTTTCCAAATACCCACGATCCGGTCAAGATAATGTTCGTGCTGGCTGGCAGCCGGGATGAGCGTAATTACCATCTTCGCGCCCTGATGGCCATAGCCCAGATTGCTCAGGAGAAGGATTTTGAGCAGCGATGGCTTGCTGCCAGGGACACGGCGGCCATACGCAACCTGATCCTGCTGTCGGCAAGAAAAAGAGATACGAAATGATAAGCGTACCTATCGCTGTCAATGCGGAATAGCAAGTCCGACTTATGGTAGTGGCAGTTTGGCTGTATGTTTTACAAAACTTCCCTGTCTTCATCGGGTATTGTTAGCTTTGCTTCAATAAAATCTTTGTGTGTTAGTTTGAGGGATGTTGAAATTTTGCGAATTTCCTCGGTTTCGTCGTATGACGTCTTCTCCGAAGCGTTGGCAATCCTGAACAGGCACTTTATAAAGTTTCTTCGCTCATCCAAGGTTGTGCAGTCGAAAAAACCGCGTGTGAGACGGAAATAATCAAGGTCCTGCAAAGTTTTGTCGCAGCTAATTTGCGTCACGATTTGTGCCTGCTGCTCAGATAGGCCCCATTGCGTTGAAAGCACATCCTTGATGATTCTTTTTTCATCCTCTGAGATATCGAAATCCACGGCTGAAATTCGGGCCAAAAGTCCTGCTGCGAGGCAAAGCTTTTTGACCTGTTCGGAGGGCAGTTCAAATTTTATCCCCTTCTTTTCGCTTTTCGATTTGAGGTGGTAATAGATGTTATTTTCAATGTAATCATCAATTTGACTTTCTCTTTGAGCAGCAGCTTTGTAATTTTGGTCCCGGCCGGTCACAGCCGCTTTTACCATTTTTGATACTCTTGCCAGTAAACCGATGTCCAAATCTGATACACCTTCTTTGACTTCCTCAAGAAGAGTTTTTTCCTCTTCGGTAACGACCCCATCGGCCTGGACCAGCTTCTCCAGGGTGGAAACCACAAGTTCCTTGTCTTCTTCAGATTTGATTTGCTCCATAACCGAACGAAGCAGATTTACTTTCTCCTCCGTACTAACGGGCGAATCCATGTAAATTTCCAAATGCGCCCATTCATCACCGGTAACATCCTCAAGATTAAAGAGCAAATCCTTCAGCGCGTTGATTTCCTCGTTTTGCAACTCGCCGTCGACCCATGCGGCAGCTATCAGCAACTTCGCCAGGTCCATAATGAACTTCCTGTCAGGCATAACTATCTCCTTAAATCAAAATATTCCACCCTTGACAACCATTGCGAGCTAATCACCTGATGCCAATTTCTCCTGTTCTTTCATATGCTGGCGGAACTTTTTCTGTGTACCGGTCA
>JAUWLI010000160.1 GCA_030613765.1 Phycisphaerae bacterium | reverse complement strand
TCGGCAACATTATTGGAGGTGGCTTGTTAGTTGGTATTATATATTGGTTCGTATATCTTAGACGTTCGGCTGCCGAACCGGTTCGAAAACTTATGACTAAAGGCCCGCCTACGATCGCGCCGGACAAAACGGTAGTTGAGGCCGTTGAGGCAATGACACGGCATAGTGTTGGGAGTGTTCTTGTGGGGGAATCTGATGATAAAGCCGTGGGCATTGTCAGCGAGGCTGATATCGTACGAAAGGTTCTTGCGGAAGGTACAAAACCTGATACGGTCAAGGTCAAAGAAATAATGAGTTCTCCCCTGATTTCCGTGGATGTTAAGACACCTATTTATAGCATCTATAACACCATGACCGAACATCGTATCCGGCATCTGGTTATCACAGACCAGGGCCAAAAGGTCGGCTTTGTGTCCGTGAAAGATTTACTTCGGGGACCAACGTCCTGATGTAAGTTGATTTCCAGCGCAAAATTGGCTAAAATGAAGCGATAGAAAAGTAGCAGTTGGTTTAAAACAGTGGTGAATAATGTCTGATTTTTTCAAGTCAATAATCGTGGATTTTTGGGCTACTATTGCCGAGATGTCACCCTATTTGTTGTTTGGTTTTTTCGTGGCAGGTGTTCTTTCGGTAATTGTATCACAACGACTTGTAGAAAGACATCTTGGCGGTAGAGGAATATGGCCGTTGGTTAAGGCATCGCTTTTTGGGGTTCCACTGCCTTTGTGTTCGTGCGGTGTTATTCCCGTATCAATGTCACTGCACAAGCATGGTGCGAGCAAGGGTTCTACTGTGTCATTTTTGCTTTCCACGCCTCAAACCGGAGTCGACAGTATTTTTGTGACTTTAAGTCTTCTTGGTCCGCTTTTCGCCATTTTCAGACCGCTGGCGGCGTTTGTAACCGGTATCGTCGGCGGCACTTTCGTGGACTTGTTTGAACGAAAAAGAGGAGATGATAGCAAGGGCCCGCCAAAGTGTACGGATGAGTGTTGCGATACAACAGAAACCAGTCGCAAAATAACCAGAGGTCTAAAATATGGTTTTGTTACTTTGCCCCGCGATATTGGCAAGGCTATGCTCGTTGGACTGGTCATCGCGGCTGTAATCTCCGCCCTCGTGCCGGATGGCTACTTCGCAGAAAAGCTCGGAACGGGGATATTTGCAATGGTTGTGATGATGTTTCTGGGGATACCGGTTTACGTATGTGCAACGGCTTCAGTGCCCGTAGCAGCCGCATTGATTTTGAAAGGCCTGACACCCGGGGCCGCACTTGTTTTTCTTATGACCGGCCCGGCCACCAATGCCGCCTCATTTATAACTATCTGGAAGGTCATGGGCAAAGAAACAGCCATTACCTATCTGGCAACCGTGGCGGGATGCGCTCTCTTAGGTGGCATTCTGCTCGATTATATCGCTGCCGGTTTTGATTTTGAAATAGCCGCCCGGCCTCATTGGATGCTGCCGCCATTGATTAAGTACATTTCAGCCGTTGTGCTTTTAGCGGTCCTGGCATTTGCCATCCTCAGCAAAAGAAAACAGACCGACTAATCTTGCGGTTTCAGAAGATACTCTTTATAGTGTTGTTCAGTGATGTTGTCCGAATCCACCAAAATCCTCTTAACAGGGCTGCCGCGTTCCGGCAAAACCACTGCTGTAATGCAAATTATTAAATATTTTAACAGCGAAAAGATATCTGGTTTTTACACACAGGAGATCCGTCAGGGTGGTGTTCGTAAAGGTTTTAGCTGGCAGCGGTTTGATGGATCAACCGGCATGCTTGCTCATATCGATATCAAGGGACCTTTCAGAGTGGGCAAATATGGTGTGGACGTTGCAGGCTTTGAGAAATCAGTGGTGCCGATTTTGGACGCTGAAGAAAGCGATACTAAATTATTTGTTATCGACGAGATTGGGAAGATGGAATGCTTTTCTGAAAAGTTTATTATTGCATTACGCCGCCTCTTCAAATCCAACAAGTCAATATTGGCCACTGTAGCACTGAAGGGCTCTGGCCTTATCTCTGAGGTAAAAAATTACTCTAACACTAAGCTATTTAATTTGACACGTCATAATCGCGATAAGACAATAGTGGAAATTCTGCAAACTTTATCGTTTTTGGAAAAGAGTAGTGAGTTAGAAAATGAGTGAGATAATAAAACTTTCCGAACCGGATAAATCCGGCTCAATGTCGTTGGAGCAGGCCATAACCGTCCGACGCTCTCGCCGACACTTCCTGCCAAAGCCTCTTACACTTGAGCAAATCAGCCAGTTGGCCTGGGCAGCCCAGGGTCAGGATGCAGGCAGCAGGTATCGCACAACACCTTCAGCCGGAGCAACATATCCTCTCGAACTCTTTGTAATTACAGATAAGGGCATGTTTCGTTACTTGCCTGACAAGCACTCTCTTGAGAAACTGACAGACAGAGACCTTCGTCCCCCTCTTACCTCCGCTGCCTGGGAACAGGAGTTTGTCCGGGCTGCGCCGTTGACACTGGTCTTTGCTGCCCAGTTCACCAGAACAACCGGCCGTTATGGCAAACGTGGTGTTCGTTACGTATATATGGAAGCCGGGCACGCCGCTCAGAATGTCCACCTTCAAGCCGAGGCCCTGGGACTTGGTTCTGTTGCTGTTGGTGCTTTTGACGATGCTGCTGTCAGCACAGTCTTGTCACTGCCGGATAACCTTGAGCCTCTCTATATGGTCGTAGTTGGCTATTGTAGTTAGTAAAACACCGGCTTGGACTAACAAAAGAATTCACGTACCACTGGATTAGTAAAATGGATACTGTTTTTATCGATGGCAGCTCAGGCGAAGGAGGAGGCCAGATTCTGCGAACGTCTCTGACCCTATCCTGTATCACCGGCAAGAGTATGCGTATTGAAAACATCCGTGCAGCTCGCCGCAATCCGGGCCTGGCCAATCAGCATTTAAGCTGCGTTCGGACCGCCTGTCAAATCTGCAATGGCCAATCGAAAGGAGCGACGAAAGGCTCACAGGTCCTGGATTTTCAACCCGGCCTTGTCAGAAGCGGTGATTATCATTTTGACATAGGCTCGGCCGGCTCTGCGTCTTTGGTAGTTCAGACACTCCTGCCTGCCCTGTTTTTGGCCGACAAACCTTCCACTGTTACCGTTACCGGTGGAACACATAATCCTATGGCTCCTCCCTTTGATTTTCTTAACGAAACCTTTTTGCCCGCTATCGCAAACGCCGGCTTCGATGGAATTTGCACGCTGATAAGGCATGGTTTCTACCCAGCCGGCGGCGGCAAAATAACCTTCAATATCCAGCCCTGGCAAAAAAGTAAAGACCAGATAATCGACCTTTGCCAACCGGTTAGGAAGTTTCGAATTAAAGGCCGAATTTATACCGCAAAACTTCCTGTACGCATTGCTCAACGTCAACGTAAATTATTGCTCCAGAGTAAACTTAACATCAAGAATACTGAACACATCAATGTAGAAGATTCCAATGGGCCGGGAAATTGCGTGATGATTCGACTTTGTGGCAGCGAACGCACGACAGTATTTACTGCATTTGGAAAACGCGGCAAGCCCTCCGAAGAGGTGATTAGTGAAGTTACCAGTATAGCTGAAGACTTTTTAGCAAGCGCCGCCGCTGTCGACCGTTTTTTGGCCGACCAGCTTCTAATCTATATGGCAATTGCGAAAGCCGGCTCCTTCACGACCAACGAGCTTTCCAGCCATCTTCAAACAAATATGGATGTCATAAAGAAATTCCTGCTTGTTGACTTTAGCGTAGAACACCAAAAGCAGGCCTATAGAATCTCCTGCCAAAGCCTTTAATTACTCATAACCGTTCGAGATGTTCATTCAGACTGTAGCTCTTACCGGCCTTTGTTTTTATTTCAACGACTTTCTCACCATAGCGGACCTTGCATGTATTGCCAAGCAGCGATTGGATTCTGGCTTTTGTGAGTTTGCCATATTTCCATATGATATCCACTTCAAAGCCCCCGCGGGCACGCAGACCTTTAACATGCCCTGTCGGCCACGCCTTCGGCAGCGCAGGCAGCAGGTGGATTTCTCCAGCATGACTTTGTAAAATCATTTCCGCGATTCCCGCAGTACCGCCGTAGTTGCCGTCTATCTGGAACGGCGGATGGTTGTCGAACAGGTTAGGATGCGTGGACTTTTTCAGCAGTGCCGTTACGTTCTCAGAGGCCTTATCGCCCTGCCAGAACCTGGCCCAGAAATTGATGACCCACGCCCTGCTCCAGCCGGTATGTCCGCCACCGTTAGCCAGTCGATACTCGATACTCTTGCGTGCAGCCGCGACCATTTCCGGTGCATTTTGAAACGTGAATTGCCTGCCCGGATGCAGTGCAAACAAATGCGACATATGCCGATGGCCGGGCTCCGGCTCTTTGAACTCTTCGCTCCACTCCATCAATCGGCCGTCCGAGCCAATCTTAGGCAGCGCAAGTTTTGAACGGGCGGCGATGACCTCTCTTACAAAACCGTCCTTGATGTCAAGTATCTCGGCCGCTTCGATGAGGTTTGTAAAAGTGTCCCAGATTATCTCCTGGTCCATCGACGGGCCCATCGACAGATTTACCCTCTTTCCATCGGGAGCTACGAAGCTGTTTTCCGGTGAGTTTGACGGTCCCGAGACCAGTTTGCCGGTCTTGGGATGTTCCACAAGCCAGTCAAGAAAGAACAAACAAGCCTCCTTCAATACAGGATAGGCCCTGTTTTTGAGAAACTTCTTATCACCGGTAAAGCGATAATGCTCCATAAAGTGCTGTGTGCACCAGGCCGCTCCCATAGGCCACATCCCATACCCAACGCTCCCGAATGGAGTTGTGTGCCACCACACATCGGTTGTGTGATGGGCAACGAAGCCTCGGCAGTTGTACACATCTCGTGCGGTCTTTCGCCCGGAAGGTACCAGCGCCTCGGTTAGCCTGAAAAACGGCTCGTGACATTCCGACAGATTACATACCTCGGCCGGCCAATAGTTCATCTGGATATTGATGTTGATATGATAGTCGGCGTTCCACGGTGCAGCAATGTGCTCGTTCCACAAGCCCTGTAGGTTGCTCGGCATGAATCCCGGGCGCGAGCACGAAATCAAAAGATATCTGCCAAACTGAAAGTATAAGGCAGCTAAGGCTGGGTCTTCGGCCCCTCCACGCAGGGCCTTAAGTCGTTCATCCGTCGGTTTTGCCGCTGCAGGTGTCCTCCCAAGATCCAGGCTCACCCGCCTGAATAATCTGCGGTGTTCGGCGATGTGGTCCGCCTTGATTCGTTCAAAACTTTTCTTCTTGACCGCGGCAAGCTGCTTGGTACACAACCGGGCCAAATCTCTTGTAAGTGGCTTGTAGGGATCGTTGAAGTTATAATCCGTTGCAACCACCAGCAGCAGCGTCACGGCGTGGGCCTTGTTTATCGTGAAACTCTTGTCCTTTTTCACAAGCCGGCCACCATCAAGCTTGAGCCGAAGCTGTGTGTGGTACTTAACACCTTTGTGCTTGCCGCCCTGGCCTACCTGTCCGAACATAGCCAATGTACGATCCCCAACACATTTCACTTCGAAATTTTCGGGCCGATCCATGGCAACGTCCAGAGAGATACTGTCCGGCTTATCGGCTGTCAGACGCACGACTATGGCCTGATCGACCGCGCTGGCAAAGACTTCACGTTTGTATGATATCCCGTCTTTTGTAAATGTTGTAGTGGCTATCCCTGTATCCAGATCAAGCTTTCGTTTATAAGATTTGCTCAAACCCAAGCCAGTCGAAGGTCCGAGAGTCACCGAAGCAGTCATTCCTCCGGGCCCGCCTACGTTACCCACTACTACGGCGATAACATTTTTACCCGTCTTTAGATATTTGCTGATATCGAAGCTGTGCGGCTTGGAGTAGTTTTTCGTTTTGCCAGCCTCTTTACCATTGATGTATATGATGCCCTGATCGTCTATGGGACCCAGTTTCAAAAGGCCTACTTCATCCTTCAGTTGTTTGGCTGTCAGTTCAAAGCTGCTGCGAAACACGGCCTTTTTGCCCGGCTCGACCGAAGCGTTACCTTTGACGAATTTGCCCGACTTGGCGACCAACTCTTGCCAACTCGAATCATCGAAATCAACCTGGACATACCTGCTGTTTGAAGCATCATCCTCACCGCCCCGCCGCCAGTTGGCAAGTGTAAATGATGTGGTCTCCGTTCCTCCCGGCATCTGAAGTCGCAAATCGCCCAGTGTTTGGTGACTGCGGGGCGATATCCGACGGCCCATAACCTCCCTTTGCATAATCCGCTGCGCTTCGGAGTACTTTCTTTCGAAGATTAGCTTTCTCGCCTCGGCGATGTGCTTATAGGCCCCCACACGATCCTCGGGCACAGGCGGACCCGCCCAGATGGTATCTTCATTGAGTTGAATGCGTTCTTGTGTAGTGCCGCCGAAGACCATCGCCCCCAGGCGACCATTCCCGACCGGCAGCGCTTCAGTCCATTTTCGTGCAGGCTGGTTATACCATAATTGCAGCCTGTTCCAGCCTTCGACACTGTCATCACTGCTTCGTAAATTACCTTTCACACACCCGATAAAGAATATATTTCCTGCAAAGTATGCCACAAGTATCAAAGCCATTTTTGTTGTCAGGTTTTTCATCTTAAGCTCCTTTTTTATACCGTAAATGAACGAAAATCTTCGATGAGCAATTTCGTATATTTGCCTGGCTTGCCGTCCCCGATGGACTTGCCATCGAATTTGACTACGGGGACAATATCTTTGGTAGTAACGGCAATAAAAAGTTCATCTGAATCGCATGCTTGTTGCGGAGTAAATGACTTTTCGATAATTTCCAAGCCGATATTTTTGCCCGCTTTGATTGCAAATATGCGCGTGATGGAGGGTAGAATATTAGCAGTAAGAGGTGCGGTTTGCATTTTTTGTCCGTTGATTGAAAAAAACGTTGAAGCG
>JAUWLI010000283.1 GCA_030613765.1 Phycisphaerae bacterium | reverse complement strand
CCATCGGGCTTCGCCGGGGGACTCGTGCCCGAAGCCATGCCCAAGTCACGGGGCCAGGGACTCCACTTTACAGAAGCTAAGCGTCCGCCAAAGCCGGGCCAGAACACCTTGGCTGTCTATAGTTTGACCGACGACGGCTTCAAGAATGTTACCGAAAAGGCCAAGGCGGCCCAATCGCTGCCAGAGGGGCGATACCTCGTCGCCTCGATCCGCCTGGCGCCTTCCGGTGGGTGGTTTGGCGGCAAGTATTATGTCGATCTCCTCGCTCCAGGCGTAACCGAGAAATTCATCGAAATCACCCTGGAAGCATATCGCAGAGAGCTGGGCGAACATTTCGGCAAGCGCCTCCCCGGCGTCTTCACCGACGAGCCGCACTTGACACCAGCCGGGGGAATCCACTGGTCGCAGCGCCTGCCGAACGACTTCAAAGAACGCTGGGGATACGACCTGATGGACCACCTGCCCAGCCTCGTCCGCCCGCTCGGCGACTACAAGAAAGTCCGCCACAACTTCTTCCAGCTTCTACTCGAGCTTTTCATAGAACGCTGGGCCAAGCCGTGTTACGAGTTTTGCGACAAACACAATCTCGAATTCACCGGCCACTACTGGGAGCACGGCTGGCCGGGCGCAGGCCATGGGGGCGACAATATGGCAATGTACGCCTGGCATCACCGGCCGGCAATCGACACGCTTATGAACCAGTATCGCGAGGATACACATGCCCAGTTCGGTAACGCCCGCGCGGTCAGGGAGCTTTCCAGCGTCGCGAATCAGCTCGGCCGCAGGAGAACGCTGTGCGAGGCGTATGGTGCCGGCGGATGGGACCTGCGCTTCGAGGACATGAAGCGAATCGGTGACTGGCTGTATGTTCTGGGAGTAAATACACTCAATGAGCACCTCTCTTATATTACCATCAGGGGCGCTCGTAAACGCGACCACCCCCAGTCTTTTTCGTATCATACTCCGTGGTGGAAGGCCTATCACGTTATGGCCGGCTACTTCACACGGCTGTCACTGGTCTTATCGCAGGGCGAACAAATCAACCAGGTGCTGTTGATTGAGCCGACCACAACTGCGTGGATGTACCAGCCCGACTCAAGCCAACGCGCTCGACTCGGTGATATTGGCAACCAGTTCCAGGATATGGTCTTGTCTTTAGAACGCGCCCAGGTTGAGTATGACATCGGCTGTGAGGATATTATAGCAAGGCACGGTTCCATTGAGGCTGCCATGCTTGAGGTGGGTAAACGCCAATACGATATGGTCGTGCTGCCGCCAATTACGGAGAACCTCAACACTAAAGTGATAGACCTGTTGGAAGCATATTTGAAAGCTGGAGGAGCTGTAATCTGTTGTGGTCCTCCGCCTGCGCGCGTTGACGGCCAGCTTTCGGAACGAGGCCAAAAGCTCTCCCAAAGCTCCGGTTGGAGCCGGTTAGAGCCTGCTGCTGTTCCCAAAAAATTACTTAGCAGGCCTGCGGGGCTTACCATTCTCCGTGACCAGAACGATAAAGGCATCCTCTTTCATCATCGCCGACAATTGGACGATGGAGAGTTTCTATTTCTGGTTAACACCAGTATAACCGCGCCATCGTCAGGCACAATCTGGTCGACTTCGCAAGGCATCGAACAGTGGGACCTGCAAACGGGAAAGATTTCAAAGTATGTATTCACGAAACTTTGGAACGGTAGCATTAAAGCGGAGTTCCAACTACCACCTTGCGGAAGTCAGTTACTTTTTCTAACGAAGAAGTCTCGTAATCCGGCACCAACCAAAACTGAGATTGCTACCGAAATCCCGGCTAATGAACCGCCTAAAGCCCGCCGCCTGGAGCATAACGTGCTGACGCTGGATTATGTCGACGTCACGGCCGGTGGTGAGACTAAGAAGAATATTTACTTCTACCGGGCAAACCAATTTGCATTCAAGCAAAACGGGATGGATCGCAATCCGTGGGACAGCGCCGTGCAGTTTCGTGATGAGCTGATAAAGAAAAAATTCCCAGCCGATAGCGGCTTTACGGCCACCTATCGGTTTACTATCGAAAAACGAGTGCCAAAAGAGCTATACATTGTTATCGAACGGCCTGATCTCTACTCGATAAAGTGCAATGGTAAAGCCGTCAAAGCAATCAAGGGCTCCTGGTGGCTCGACAAATCATTCGGAAAGATAAATATAAAAACCGCCGCCAAAGTGGGCCAGAACACCGTCACCATCAAGGCATCTCCTTTTACAATCTACCATGAGTTGGAGCCGGCTTACGTCCTGGGAGACTTTGCGCTCAAAGCTGCCGATTCCGGTTTTGTTATCATTCCCGAGGAACAACTGAACCTCAGCGTCGAGTGGAATCAGCAGGGTTATCCTTTTTATGCAGCGGGCTTCTCGTATACGCAGACGTTCGAAGTTCCACAACCGAAAGGCAAATACCAGGTACAACTACCCCATTGGTACGGGAGCGTTGCGGAGGTTATCGTCAATGGCAAGCCGGCTGGTTATATCGGCTATCAGCCGTGGCAGTGTGATGTGACTCCGTTGGTCAAACGCGGCACAAACAAAGTCGAGATTGTAGTCATAGGTACATTAAAAAACACATTAGGGCCGCATCACGCCGGCCAGACCCTCGGGGCCGCCTGGCCGAATATGTTTCATCGTGGACCGGAAACGGGGCCGCCTCCCGGCAATAAGTATCACACGGTTGGATACGGGCTATTCAAGCCCTTTGTGCTGAAAAACACGATTAAGCGGGCACCAAGGTAAGTTTTCTACTTATATATAAAGTCCAACATAGCAATGGGCGCCGGTCGAATATCTTTGATTGTCCCATGCTATTGGAGCTTGTCACTCAAAATCCACCTTGATGATGAAGTTGCCGTCTATTAATTCCATTTTTGTTTTCTCTACCCGCTGCTGGAAATGTTCCAGATGCACCTTAATCTTTTTCGGCGGGTCACGGCGCGGCGGAGTTATTTCGATAGTGGCAGATTCACCCTTTTCGGCCATTTCCAGGGTTAAGCTGAGCGGCCCGTAGGAGGTCGGGATGTCCAGCATCTTCGTTTTATTTGCCGACTGGGTCCAGGCGTGGGGCAGGCCGTGCAGCAGATGCAGCTCGTCGCCGCGTTCGAGTATAAGCAAATGACGCACCATGCGGATGAATTCGGCACTGGCCCAGTTGTGTGGCATGTCGCCGACTTGATTTTCCTTTTGTCCCTGGGGATTCTGTTCCTCTCGCCAGCAGAGCAGGGGGCAGGCATGGTTGCCAAAAGCGTAGAGTGTGGCGGCGGCCTTTTTGCCGTGATCGAGCCAAATGTGGGCATGGCCATAGAAGGATGCGGCATAATTCCATATACCGTCAGGAAGCCAGCCGGTGCCGAAAATCAAGCCTTCCTGTTGATTCGAGTCGAGCATAGATAAAGTGCCGAGCATCAGCTTGTCGTCGGGATCAAAGATACGGCCGGGAAAAATCGATTGGAGAAAGGCCCAGGCGCCGCGCTGAGGCAGTTGCACCTGTTCGCCTTTCATAGTTACAGGAACATAGATGTTGCCGAAGCTATCGGTAAGCTTGTCCCGATTTCTGGCCTTGTCAAAAACCCGCCAGTAATCCCGGTATTCGGTTTGCCACTTTGAAAGCGTTTGCTTATTCAATTTTTCAGCCATTTCGATGGCGGCGCGGAGGCCGGCAAGCGTCCAGTAGACGTTTGTGTATTCACGATGAACTCCGCCGAGGCCGCCGTCACCGAAACCAGGCGGCATTAGCCCATAATTAACCTGGGTAGGGTCATCTCGGGTCAACCGGCGATAACCAATTATTTGGTTGACATTTTGCTCGACTATTGGCCACATCTTCTCCAGCCAGTTCCAGTCACCGGTGAGCTGTGCATGTCGCCAAATCATCCACAGTCGAAGGCCGGACTTTTTGGAGAACTGCACGCCACCGGGGCCCTCGTCCTTGTCCACTTGCACTTGCAAACCGGCCCGGGTTTCTTTTCCGCGGCCGAGATAAGTGATAGATTCGAGTATGAAGGGGCCATCAGCGGCCCATGTGCCGCGATAACAGGTGGGACCGACCTGAAATGCGGGCTTTCCATTCCGCAGCTCTCTGGCCTGATAGATGTTGCGTATGCAGGAATCCAACAATCCCTGGACGGCCGGGTCCGGCACAGTTATACGGTCGTAAGGCAGGTCGATGTTTTGCCAGTATTTGATTGCACGGTCCCGTTCACGCTTTGCTTGTTTTTCATCGGTTTGAATCGAG
>JAUWLI010000031.1 GCA_030613765.1 Phycisphaerae bacterium | reverse complement strand
CGTTCTCTGGCGCCGATTACTAATCAGATGTACAGCATATGATCGAATAGGCGGTTACTAAAGAGCAAACTCCCGATATTGCAGCAGCGGCAGAATCTTACTTAAAGACTAACACAAATATAAACCATGACCACTTTGGGCAACACGCCCTTTTGGCACCTTTACAACTGTAGAGAGATCTTTACAAATCAGACTTTTTATGCAAAACAAAGCCAAATTCAGAAAAAGTCAAATGAACGTAAATAAGGTATTAACAAAGGATTACGAACAATTGGACACTTGGTCAATTGGGAAAAACAAAGCCAATTCAAACCCAATACAAAGCCAAACAAACCCAATTAAAGCCAATAAATCGCCCCAACAAACCCAAACGAACCCAAAACAAACCCAATTTCAGAGCCAAAATAATCCTGATAATTCAGGAACGGGCCGGAAAACGAGGCAGGAGACTGTTTCATGTTAGCCAATATGGAGAATACCGTTATAATTATCGCCGTGAATTAAATAAAAGGGGAATATGATGAAAAACTTAGGATTCTTGATTTGGATCGTTGTACTTGCTTTTCCTTATGCAGCCCTCTCGAATCAACGCGATTCTAATGTGGAATCAAATTCGGGCAAATTGGGCCTTACGGTTCTGGATGCATCAACCAATAAAACAATCCCCTGCAGGGTCCATTTAGCCAATGCCGAAGGCCGGCCGCAGCTTTTAGACCATCTCCCCTCTTATCGTGACCATTTTTGCTGCGACGGCCGCCAGATAATAACTTTACCCGTTGGAAAATACACTTACGTCATCGAGCGGGGACCGGAATATAAAAGACGTAAAGGTTCTTTTGAAATTAAAAGTGGTTCTCTCACTGAAATAAAGGAGAAACTATCTCGTATAATCAATATGGCTTCAAAAGGCTGGTGGAGCGGTGAATTGCATGTGCACAGACCTGCTAAAGATATCGAGCTGCTTATGCAGGCCGAAGATCTCCATATTGCCCCCATAATCACATGGTGGAACCGATCAAACGTATGGAAGAATTCACAAATCCCGAAAACAAGGGTAGTCAGCTTTGATCGCAACTACTTTTATGACCTGTTAGGAGGTGAAGATGAACGTAATGGCGGGGCTTTCATGTATTTCAATATGACGGTGCCTATAGATATTACTCAGGCTCAAAAGGAATACCCATCTCCATTACATTTTATTGAGCAGGCAAAGGCACAGCCGAATGCCTGGATAGACATCGAGAAGCCATTCTGGTGGGATGTTCCCGTTGCACTGGCACATGGCTATGGTGATTCGATTGGATTGCTCAATAACCATTGTTGGCGGTCACAGATGCTGGATAGCGAGGCATGGGGAAAACCTCGGGACAAGAAAGAGTTTCCTTCTCCCCGGGGCAATGGTTTCTGGTCACAGCACATTTATTATCATATCCTCAACAGCGGTATCCGCATAGCCCCATCAGCCGGAAGTGCATCGGGAGTATTGGGCAATCCCGTAGGTTACAACCGTGTTTATGTTTATACGGGTGGCAAAAACCTCCAATACAGCCGGTGGTGGGAGAATCTGCGAAAAGGAATATCTTTTGTAACTAATGGCCCTTTGATTTTACCGAATGTTTCAGGACACAAGCCCGGCCATGTTTTTAAAGCCGACAAAGGCCGGACGGTTGAGCTTGATCTAAAATTACATTTAGCCGGCAATGACCCTGTTCAGTGTATCGAAATAGTCAAAAATGGCTCCGTTGAACGAACTGTTCCCTTTGCGGAATTTAACAAAGACGGCAGGCTTGGAGTTTTACAGTTTACGAAAAGTGGCTGGTTTCTTATCCGTGTCACAGCGGATATTCAACATACCTTCAGGTTTGCTTCAACCGCACCATACTACGTTGAGATTGGTGATGAAAAACACTATCTGAGTAGAAAATCTATCCGTTTTTTCAACGACTGGATTGATGAGAGAATCGGGCAAATAAACATAGATGACTCTGAAAAACTCGAAGATGTGCTCAAATATCACCGTAAAGCAAAGCAGTTCTGGCAGCAAAGGTTGAGTTTGGCAAATGCTGATTGAGACTATCTTACATTCCTTAACGAGAAATGGCTCCGTTAGCTTGAAAAGATTTCCAATATCGCTTGAAAATATGTTCTATGGCTTATCGAAGAATCAGAGGAATTCAAGGCCTGGTTTACGAACCTGAGCCGAACCAGCAAGGCAGTAAGCATAACTGCAAAGATTGTTTTTATTGCCAGTGGTGCAGTGACAACAGGTGTGGACTCTGTTTGAAAGACAAGACTTGCAGAAAAAAGAAGAAAGTCACCAGGAAAAAAATTACCAAAAAGAAGGCCAGGAAAAAAACAAAAAAGAATGTAAGAAATTGAGGATTCAATGATAAAACAACCAACCTCCAGAACATGTTTTATGTGTGGTCGTGAAAATGATTTTGGCCTGAAAATGGTTTGGTATAACAATCCTGAGTCAAACCAGGTTGAAGCAACTGTCACAATCGAAGAACACTTTAACGGATATCCCGGAATCGTGCATGGTGGAATTGTGGCTGCAATTTTAGATGAGACTGCGGGCAGGGCTGTCATGTTGGACGGTAATTTTGACAATCTGTTTGTTACTTTAAGACTGAACCTTACTTACAGAAAACCGACGCCAACAAACACGCCACTGAAGGCGGTTGGCTGGCTGGAGCATAAAGGACATAGAAGAATGAAGGTCGCAGCAAAGTTATTATTACCTGATGGGACAATTACCACAGAATGTAAGGCGGTTGTTATAAGACCAACCGGTGAAATATCTAAGGGTTGGGAGCCTGAAAGGAAATTCTGGCGAGTGGAAGATGATTAATAATAGTGGGCAAAATCAGTCCTTTGGTGGCATACTGAAAAGAAATCGAAGGAATCTTGCCGATTTGACTATATGCCCTTTTTGCTGTTTACAAATCGAACATGGCCAGTATCTCACTCGCTACCGGCGGACATCCCGAAAGGAATACTCCACATTTTTTATGCATGGCCGTACAGTTACCAACACAAAGAGTGCCGTGCGGCAGTTCCGTATGACCTTTACCGATAGCGATAATAATATCTTCGTCATCGGATATCGTATCACGTAACTGCTTTCCGTATTTCCTGAGAAACATCAATAATGTTGATTGGCATGCACTGCAGGATTGCTGGTCCAAAATAGTGAACCCGGAAAATTCTATCGACAGTTCATCGGGAGGCAGCGCAAAAGGACTCTGAACATCCTTGAAGTTTTGAGGACATGCACTGATTGAATCAGGATTAATTACGCCATAACCTCTTTCTGCTCCCATTCGTAAATGCGGAACATCATAGGCGGATATTCCCATTATACTACATGCAAGAGAATCCGTCGCAAAAGCATCGACGCCAACAAGCACTACACCCAATGCCTTAGGTTCACCGGCACTGGGCCCCAGCCCTTCCATACCAATTGTTCCATCAATGATTGACAGATGAGGATGTAACACCGAAGACATATCAGCAATGGCTATATCTAATGGTTTGTCCTCGTGTCCTGGAAGTTGTCCCAGCATATGTAAGTCTACTTTGGAACGTCGCCACAAACATCCCTTCATATTTTTCACGGATAGTGTTACTCCGGTATGCATATGCGTCTTCATCACGGGAATCGAAACAACAATATCATATTCTGCAATTTCTCTGCATACTTTAATTGATTTAATTGCAGCACCATCAGGGATCTCAACCGTCACATACTGACGTACGTTCATGTCTATCAATGGGCAATTTCGGCTGTTGGCAACAGCAGCAATACCGCTGGTTTCAAACGCCTCCAATGTTGTGACGCCGGTTATTGGGCTTTCACCAACAGCAACATCGGCCCCGGATTCCCTGAAAGCATCAATCGCGGCAGCAACGACCTGCGGATGTGTTGTAATGCCTGTTTCGGGTGCAACATTGCGACCTACATTAGGCTTAAGCAACACGCGTTTGTTCTTTGCGGGTGATAGATCAATATTTGAAAGGGCTTTTCGTGTATTTTCATAAGGGCCGTCTCCAGATGCCCAAAAAACAGATGGACATGAGTTGTCAACCTTAAAAGGTGTATGCGACAGAATGGTATCGACAATGGCATCCTTATCAGCATCCGCCGAGTTGTGTGAATTATCAGCGTGTTGTTTCTTCATAGTCTTATTGTGTTTGTGTTCAGATACTTGAAGTTACGAGTTTCCACCTGTCCATGTTCGATTATTAAGCAATTGTATCATAAGGTTAGGAATAGTCAAGATATGGAAAATAGGGATCAAATAGTGGCCAGTCCGGCAGGATTAAAACAAAAACAATCCCACATAGGATACGGTGTTAGGACCGTTAATGTAGGGAATACCGCAGCCGGAGACCAACGCGTTTACATCGATACCGTACGATTCAACCGATGCAACTGCTTTATCCGGATAGCGACATTCTTCTCCGTCCAAATAGGTACATTCGCTGCATACCTTACAATCTCCCACGTTCAGCCCCAATATCTCTTGAAAACTTCCGTCCGATTGGATAGAAGCCAGGATGTTTCGAAATACTTCTTCATGTTTCTTCGCGGCCTCTACCGCTCCCTCGAAATCAAAGGAATCTTCCAACTGATGAATCGTTTGAAAAACCAATCCCCGGGAAAAACTCAACGCCTTCGCCTTCAATTCCTCGAAGGGACCGACTCCCGGAGGACACATCCAATTGGCCCCGTATTTCCCACACGTGTTTCGTTCACAGGCCTTACGGAATTCTTCCGAGAACGGGATATCAGATGTATCCAAAATTGCCGCCCTTGCCGCACCTGATTCTTTTGCTTTCTCTACCAGTTGGTCCAAAGTATCCTTCATACCACGGATTCCTTATGTACAGTTTCGCCACTTATAAATCATCTCAATTATACCACATATACGCTGGAATTTCCCGGCTGTTGGCCGAAAAAGTCTTTTACAGCGAGGTCTTTATTTACTATGATCTCAATAGCATAATTTGTAATGGTATAGACTTTTAATTATCGAAATCGGACGATGTTTTTGAAATATTGGGGCTATTGAAAAGTAGCCGCTGGTTACAGGAGAACGCTGAACAATGCCCATCGCAAGACTTGCTATATTGGCTCTTGGATTGGTTTTGGCCTTCTTCGTCGGCAAACGTGTATTCCGCCATGCAAAGCGCAAACGCCTGTTCGCTGCAACCTTCCCCGAAGAGTTCAAGCAAATTGTGTGCAGGAATGTGCCCCTTTACAACCGTTTACCTGATTCGTTAAAAGAGCAGCTTCACGGTCTTGTAAGTGTCTTCATAGGCGAAGCTGATTTTGAGGGTTGTGGCGGCCTGGAGATAACTGATGAGATTAGAGTCACAATCGCAGCCCAGGCGAGTATGCTGTTGTTGAACCGAAAAGCTATCTACTTCCGCAAACTTCGCACTATTTTGGTATATCCTCATACTTATGTGGCCAAAACAGTATCTTCAAACGGCACAATCACAGTCAACGGGCAGAGTGTTCGTCTCGGAGAATCCTGGCAAAATGGACCGGTCGTTCTTGCCTGGGACAGCGTGACAGGCGGAACGTTGAATATTACCGATGCCCGAAATGTCGTACTTCATGAGTTCGCCCATCAATTAGACCAGGAAGATGGCACCGCTGATGGAGCTCCGATTTTGGAACGCCGGTCCAGATATACAACATGGGCTCGTGTGCTGAGTAAGGAATATGAGGTATTGCAAAAGAACAAGAGAAAACGCAGGAGGTCGGTATTAAATAAATACGGAGCAACGAATCCTGCCGAGTTCTTTGCCGTAGCTACTGAGACCTTTTTTGAGAAACCGAAACAGATGGTGAAGAAACACCCCGAGCTTTATGACGAACTGAAAAGTTACTACAAATTGGACCCTGTTAAGTGGGTGTAAGCTTAATGAAGAATAGAATCCTGAAAGCAACCTGTCAGCCGACTTTGAAATCCCAGTGCAGCAAGCTGCTGTCAAATTGACGGTTTTGGGCCTGATGGGTATCAGTGTTGTAATAGCCCAACCGGTGAGCATACAGAATGTCAAATGAGCGATTGACGAGTTCTGTCAAATCACCTACAAGATAAGCTAATGAGGAATATTCGCTTTGGAATAATTGGCTGTGGAATGATGGGGCGTGAATTTGCCAGTGCCGCTTCCCGCTGGTTTCATCTGCCTCAGATGAGTGTACGGCCGGAGATAGTTGCGATTTGCAGTCGTACACTTTCTCCGGAGAAGATCAATTGGTTCAAAGACAATTTACCGAACATTAAGCAGATTACCAGCGACTATCGTGAGCTTCTTGATAATCCTAATGTTGAAGCTGTCTATATAGCGGTTCCACACAACCTGCACAAGGAATTCTATTGTGCTGCAATAGAAGCTGGTAAACATCTTATGGGGGAGAAGCCGTTTGGAATCGATAAGAATGCAAGTGACAAAATTATAGCCTGCATTCAAAAGCACCCCGATTGTTTCGTAAGGTGCGCCTCACAGTTTATGTTCTTTCCTGCTGTACAGAGAATTTCTCAGATGATAGAAGCTGATGCCTTTGGCACTATTATCGAGGTCAACGTTGGTTTTTTGCACTGCAGCGATCTTGACCCTTCCAAACCCATCAATTGGAAACGGATGGTCGAATATAATGGAGACTACGGCTGCATGGGTGATTTGGGACCACACGTTTGTTCAGTTCCTTTTAGAGCCGGCTGGATTCCTATGAACGTACGTGCTGTGCTCTCTAATATAATACAGAAGCGTCCTGATGGAAAAAACGGAATGGCAGCTTCAAAAACTTGGGATAATGCAACGCTTCTTTGCGAAGCAAAAGATTCTAATTCCAGCAACTTATTTCCGTTTACGCTCAAAATACAACGTATTTCACCCGGCCAGAAGAATAACTGGTATCTTGAAGTTTTAGGTACTAAAGCCTGTGCAAAGTTTAGCACTAAGAATGCGAACACACTTGAAATACTCGAATACAGCGGCAGAGAGCAGGCCTGGCAGAAGATAGATATGGGGCACGAAGTCCCATTCAATTCTATTACGCATAACATATTTCAGTTTGGGGTATCCGATGCGATTCTGCAGATGTGGGCTGGATTTTTATATGAAATAGATAAAGGCAAAACTTTCACCAAATTTTCCGGCTGCGTAATCCCGGAGGAGACGACCTTGTGGCACCGACTCTTTACTGCTGCTCTGAAATCGTATAAAAATGGTACTACAGTTGCTTTGGAGTAAATTGCCTGGATGAGGAGGCTGCTACTTACAGGGCGATGGATAATTAAGCTCAGAACCTTTATTTACCATATCAAAAAGCAAACTTGTTGTTAACCGAATATATTTTTCCTTCTTCGCAGCTCTGTGAAAACTTCCGCATCAATAGCATTCGACATAGTAAGAGCTGTCTTTATTTCAGGTTTGTTTGCATTAAGGAACACATTGGTCGTTTTTTCCTGCAATATAGTAGATGGGACCGTTGGTGAGCCTTGTCTCTGGATTTTCTTAATCTCATCAAGGCGGGACTTTACGTCAGGGTTGTTCGGCTCGATAGTGAGTGCAAATTCATAATTCTCCTCTGTATAATCATGGCCGGGAAAAACCAATGTATCATTTGGTAAAGCTGTGAGCTTTTGGAGTGATTGCCACAGGGTTCTCGCATCACACTCCATAGGCCGGCCGCAGCCTCCGACGAACAACGTGTCCCCTGTAAATAGCAAACCGCTGTGTTCTTCGGTTGGCTGCACGTAATAACAGACTGAGTCCCGGGTGTGACCGGGCGTAGCGATGACCTGAATGTTCATATTTCCACCAGGAAGGACCTCAGGTTTTTCTCCACTAATCGCTTTGCAGCCGGTCTTTTCTTTGAGGTCCTCTACACCTCCAGTGTGGTCGAAATGTCGGTGCGTGATTAGCACGTCGGTAAGGTTCAGTCCATGTTTTTCTAATGTTTTGAGGACGGCTTTGGACTCACCCGGGTCGACCGCAAAAGAATTGTTCTGGTAATAACAGTACAGGTAAATATAGTTATCACCCAGGGCGGATATTGTGATTACTGGCTCCATAGATTTCCTATTTTGAAGTCTTACGAACAAATCTTAGAAATAAAGAGACTGTGAGTCAAGTATTAAGGATGGAAGATGCTTCCATGCCTGACTAAGCCGAAAATACCTCATCTGCCAGGTCTTCGCCTAATTGACTTGCATAGTACTGCTCGACGGCTTTTTGGCCTTGAGTTTGGAACTTATCCATAGAGGAGAAAATACCGATTTTCATAAGAAGTAAGATTGCAATACAGGCTGCTACATTTGCGGCCGAATGTGCATACTTGCCACACTTTTCGAGCGGCTTCGGTTCGGGCAGTATAGCCCTGAGTTTCTCGGCTTTCGGAGCCCTTCGGAGACTGTGTTTCAGTACACCAATGGCCTGAGTATTCGCACGCATCAATAAATCAAGCTTGTGTGGTTGAGTTTTCATGGCCGACAGTGCAAGATTGACTTTACCAACGTTTACAAGTCGCCGATTACATCTTGGGCAGTTCGCAATATGGTTCTGTACCCAGTCTGCGCCGACATCAAAGCGACTGATTATAGCTTTATACAACCAGCCCCTGATTCGTCTGCACTTGTTAGAACTCCCATCTTGAGATTTATTGCGAAATGGTGTCCCCTTATTTTTGTTTATACTGATCATTGTCTTTCTTCTCTTTCTTTACCCATCCATACGGCCAACAATTGGATTGCTTTGCACCGATAGACCCTTGCAGTTGCCGCTGATATGTCTAATATCCTGCCTACCTGAGCGTAAGATAATTCTCCCAGATCGCGTAACATTACGACGTTCCTTAGATGTTCAGGCAGTTGGGCTATATGGCATCTCAAAGTTTCCTGTAAATATTTACAATCAAGCTCATATTCAGGCGAGATAGCGCCCTCTCTGGTAACAACAGCCGTGGACAATCTCTTTTTTTCAGTGGCCCGGTGTTTTAACATTGACACTGCTGTGTTGCTTGCCACACGGAAGATATACGCTTTTATATGTTCGGGCTTTTGTCTTCCTTTGTAATGGGCGAGCTGTAAAAAAGTGTTCTGGTAGGCGTCACAAACATCTTGTTCATTCCCTAATATTCGCCAGAGTACTGTGACCAATCCCTGCCCGTGGCGCTGCATTGCAGACAATATCCACTGCTGGCTTTCGTCTACAACCCCGGAGCAAGTAAAGTCCCAAATCAGCTCGTAATTAACGGCCTTGCCAAACATAAACGCCCATTTCAGTTATTCTATTTGTTAAGAGTGAGCATCTACTAATATGTTAACAAAAAACTGGGTAATTATAGGGAAAAATCTTTTTTTTAGATAACATTTTAGGTGTTTTTGACTCTTACTTTTGAAGCCAATTAACTGGAAATCCCAAATTTGCTGACATCAAACGATAATGATATGAGTGCAAATAATCATAAAAACGGCTCTTGCGATGCTAAAATGGATGCTCACGATGTGGTATCCCTGGTGGACGATTTGTTCAAAAAAGCCATAGACTCCAATGCAAGCGATGTCCATTTCGAGCCCATGAGCTCCGAATTGGCTGTAAAATTCCGTCTTGATGGCGTCTTAAGCACCGTCGAAAAAGTGCCCAAATCCTTGTCTGACAACATCGTTGCAAGGCTGAAGGTGCTGGGAGGCCTCCTGACCTATCGAAGCGATATACCCCAGGAGGGCCGGATTGAAATCAGCAAGACCCATAATGGCAGGATTACGGACCAGCGGCTCGCAGTTTTTCCAACGATACACGGTCAAAGAGCAGTAGTGCGGCTGTTCTACAAAAATAGAGAGCTTATGGAATTGGGACAGTTGGGATTTTCGGAGCATACGTACACAGCTTTGAAGAAAATAGCTGCCAAAAATCAAGGTATCTTACTGCTAACCGGCCCAGCGGGTAGTGGAAAGAGTACCACTCTCGCCGCTCTTCTGCGGCACATTCTAAAAAGCTTTCCCGGCAAGAGCATTGTAACTCTCGAAGATCCCGTGGAAATTAGAATCGAAGGCATTACACAAACCCAGATTACACCGCACGGCCAAATGACATTTCCAACGGCCCTGCGGTCCCTGCTGCGACAGGACCCCCAGGTTTTGATGATTGGAGAGATCCGCGATGCCGAGACCGCAAAAATTGCTATCGAGGCAGGACTGACCGGGCATTTGCTAATGAGTACAATGCACAGCGGCACGCCTGCAGGGGCGCTCTTGAGATTGCTGGAGATGGGCATTGAACCTTACCAGGTAACCTCAAGCATCTCAGCAGTCCTCAACCAACGGCTTGCCAGAAAACTTTGCAGCAAGTGTAAGAGAAAAATTAAGTCCGCAAGAGACGGATTTGAAGCACCAGGATGTGACGACTGTTTTAACACCGGTTTCAAAGGACGGGTGCTCATAGCAGAAATGGTCCAGCTGGATGGACAGTTGCGAAAGGCTATTTTAGCAAAAGCCGACCTGGAACAGCTTGAAGATATCCTCGAAAGTAAAGGACATACGAATATGCTTGAGGACGGCAGGCGCTTGGTCAGTGAGGGCGTCACAACACAGGAGGAGTTGAATAAAGTTTGTGGAATCGTTTGATGGTTCTTAATGTTGGAAATATGTTATGAAACGCACATTTGTCTGCTTTGTCATTTTGTTCTTTCTTGTTGTCTCTGCGGTTGCGAGGCAAGTTGAACTGACACTGCACCCGGCTAAAGCTCCTGAGACCCGGAACAAATATCAGCTCCTCCCGAAAGCTAACGAGCAAACCGATGCGGATGCGGTGTCGCTATATGAAAAAGCTATCCAATCATTGCCCAAAGACTCCCAGAGAGACCAAAAGATTAGACAGTGGCTCAAAACTCCATTGAATAAATTACCCCGCAAGCAGATAGAATCGACTCTCCAGCAGTTCAAACCGACTCTAAGATTAGTTGAACAAGCTGCCGGATGTAAGCAGTGTAACTGGCCACCTGTAAAAATTGGTACACTACCCAACAATCTCCCCGAATATCGTGCTGTTGCCTACATTCTTTCTCTCCAGGCTCGCCTTCAAATTGCTCAGGGTCAGTATGACCAGGCTGTCAGAACTATTCAAACCGGCCTTGCTATGGCAAGACGCATGGGTGAGGCTCCCAATTTGCCCCAGGGTCTCGTCGGCGTGGCCATCGGCGCAGTGATTCTGAACCAGATGGAGGCATTGGTCCAGGCACCCGATTCACCTGACCTTTACCAGGCTTTACAGGCTTTGCCGGAGCCGCTCGTTGATCTTACAAAAACAATAGACCTCGAGATAGCAAACCTCAAGAACTATAACTTTCTCCTCCGGAGGCAGTTCAAAAAGATATTGGAACCTGCACATGAACATGTGCGCATGATAATGAACAGATTAGACCGTAACGTGGCTGCTTTGCAATGCGTTGAAGCCTTTCGGCTCTATGCCAGCACTCACAACGGCAAATTTCCTAATGCCCTCACTGATATTACCAGAGTTCCCATCCCCACTGACCCTATTACCAAAAAACCGTTTGTTTATCGCCGTACCGGCTCAGAGGCCGTTTTGGAAGCGCCGGCTCCTAAAGGAGCAAAACCTGAATATGCAATGCAATACAAACTAACTCTAAAAGAATAAAACTCAAAATATTTCTGTGTACTCTGTTTTTAGAAGGAACATAAAATGGCGACATTTGAATACAATGCATTGACATCGGCGGGCCGGTTGATGAAAGGCACGGTTGAAGCTGGGACTCGCCAGGAGGCGGGCGAGCTACTCAAACAAATGGAGCTTACTGTTAATTCTATTGAAAAGGCCAAAGCTCCAAAGCTCAGGACTGCCATCGGAAGAAACGAGTTTATGCTTTTCAATCAGCAACTTGCTTCAATAACAAAGGCTGGAATCCCTCTGGAAAGGGGACTGCGAGAGCTTGCAAGTGATATCAGCTCAAAGTCAATGCGCAAACTCATTGACGCTATTGCAAGCGAGCTTGAAGCAGGCACAAGTATTGAGGAAGCGTTTGAAAAGAGACAAAAGCGTTTTCCACCTCTCTATGGCCGGATATTAAAAGCCGGTGTTGAAACAGGAAGATTAAGTGAGATGCTGACGAGTCTTAACAGGCATCTGGAGTTGGCCCATCAAACCAGGAGGATAATTTTTGAAGCATTGAGCTATCCTGCGGTCATCCTGGCCCTGGCTGCGGTTATTTTAACAGCTATATTCATGATAATAATCCCACAATTCGGCCCCATACTGACAGAAATGACAGGGGGCGCAGAGTTGCCGGTGCTAACTAAGTTATTCTTAGGTGTGACGGAACACATAGTACCTTTTTGGATAGGCGTAGGAGTTCTTATCGCAGCGATAATTGTTATGGTTGGGATACTCTCGTCCTCTCCGGCTGGAAGAAGATTTAAGGAATCGCTGTTTTTAAGGGCGATGGTTATCGGCAGGGTTTACCATAGTAGTGTGCTTAGCAGAATGGCCGAATCTATGGCAATGATGGTTGCTGCCGGTTGTGATATGCCGGCGTGCCTCAGATTAGGCTCTGGTTCAACGGGAAGCGAAAAACTCCTCCTGGAAAGCGAAATGCTTGCTAAACAAATCGAACAGGGAGCTAATATCCTGGAGGCGGGACAATTGTGCCGGATGATACCAAGGCTGTTTTTGTATTCGATTCAACTGGGCACTCAACGCAATGAATTGCAGGACAACCTTTACAGTCTGGGCCAGATGTATTCTGAGCAGGCACGATGCGGACAGGCAAGGCTGCAGGCAATTTTGTTGCCCTGTATGCTGATTGTGGTGGGAGGGATTTTGGCAATGGCTGTCCTTTCGATGTTTTTGCCAATAATAACAATTATTACGCAGTTGTCTGTATGATTGGGTAGAGTATGTTTGCAATTATAGCAATATTAATTTTGGTTCTCTGCGTAATCCTGGCTTTAAAGAGGCCGGGTATTGCTTTGGTTATATTGCCGGTCGTATGTTTCCTGGTGGGTTATGTTGCCGTTTTGAGAGATTCGCCTGAGAATATACTATTTGTACCCGTTATTTTCGTCGTTACATTGCTGGTTGTGCTGATGACAAGACGTGAACCCGATTCTGAAAGTTGGCCTCAGATATGTGCAAAATGGATACTCATAATTCTTGCATTTTGGCTCTTATTTGTAACTGTAGGCTTCGTGTTTAGCTCTTTGTCGATTGTCGGCTTAGTATTCTTTTTTTTATTCGTAGGTTCAATCATAGCCTACGGTTTAACATCCCGGCACGCGACCGCTGCATACGTTGTCTCGACAATCGGTTCGAGTATGCGCCAGAATCTGCCGTTACCTATGGCCCTTGAATCAGCAGCCAGCGGGCGAAGAGACCACCGGTCAAGAATCTTAAGAAGAATACAAAATTGGCTCGTTCAGGGCTACTCACTGAGCGAGTCAATCAAGCGAGGCTATCCTAAATGTCCCGGTTATGTAGTGGCAATGATGGCTGCTGCCGAGCGGATTGACCAGCTCCCGCTTGCGATTAAGAGCATTGAAGCTGATATGGTCACCAGGGCCGATGAAAGCAGAAAAATCAATCCGGTTCACCCAGCCTATCCGATAATACTAATAATCTTTACGTTTTTTATAGTATTGGGATTAGTGTGGACGGTTTTTCCGGCGTTTCATACTGTACTAATAGAAATGAACGAGGGTATACAGTTTCCAGCCTCCACTCGATTTTTAATCTGGATCACAGATTTTATCACCTATGATTATGGGTTGTTAATCGCCTTTCTATTTGCACTCGTAGTTCTTGTGGTTGTCCCTGCTTCGATTCGGATTAAGTTTCGGCCCCGTCGGCCGGAAAATCCTTATTTAACTTCGAGAATTGTTGATTTTATTAAATGGCACTCGCCTGTTCTTCACTGGTTTGAGAAGAATTATTCGATGGTACAGGTCGTTGAGCTTCTGAGGCTGTCACTCAATGCAGATGGTACGGTCAATAATGCGATTGCTAATACACTCGGCCTGGATGTGAACAATTGTTTTAGAAAACGACTAAAAACATGGCTGGAAAAAGTAGAGCAAGGTGACAATATATCAACTGCGGCCAGACAAACCGGATTAGGGTCTCCTCTGGCCTGGGCGTTTGATGAGCAGGTAAATCAGAGCAATACTTTGAATGTATTAGAAACACTTGAGTCGCTCTATCGCTCGAACTATAGCTACTATGCAAACCTTGTCAGGTTCATAACGTGGCCTTGTGTAACACTGATTATGGGAGCAATGGTAGGTTTTGTTGTTTATGCCATATTCTCTCCCCTTGTGACAATTATTCATCATACAGCGGACCTTGTGGTCCCGTAGTGTCTTAAATGGAGCATAGTTATGTCTGGTATGAAGAATAAGTACGGCGGATTTACAATGGTTGAAATAATAGTTGCACTTGCGGTCCTGGGAATGGTTGTGGCTGGTTTGGCATTGTCACTGCGAACATTCGCAAAACTCAATCGCTGCCAGTGGATGAGGCAGCACTGCATAGCAGCCGCCCAGGCACAACTTGATAGCATAGCAGTAACGGGTGAAACTATTCGTGACGAAGATTTCAAGCGACTTTGGCCCGACCTCAGTGTTTCTATCAAAGAGTCAGCGGGGGCCGGTCAATGGGAGGGTATGAAATTGGTGCAAGTGACGGCAAATGGCAGGACCTTCGGTAAGGAAGTTAAAGTTCAATTGTGTAGATATTTTTTGAACGAGCGGGAGCAGTAGAAATGCGCAGAGGTCATTCATTG
>JAUWLI010000171.1 GCA_030613765.1 Phycisphaerae bacterium | reverse complement strand
TCGTATCTGGCGAAAGCTTTATCACTTATTCGGCCGTTGACTACAATGACGGGGACATCAGACTGCTGTGCGAAGTTAACGAAATTGGGCCAGACTTCCTGTTCCATCAGCAGACATATTGACGGATGAATCTTACGGAATGCGCGGAGAATTATCCATGAGAAATCGAGGGGGAAGTAGAACACTTTGAATTTTTCGCCAAATATGTTGGTTGCACGGGCAAAGCCGGTGTCGGTTGTCGTGCTGATAACGATTTCAAAATCAAGAAAAGTATTTTTAAGCTCTTCGATGATGGATTTGGCCGCGTTGACCTCGCCAACGCTTACGGCGTGGAGCCAGATGCATTTTTTCTCGGGAAACTTGCGGGTGATTTTACCAAACCGCTGGTCCCAGCCGGCCCGGTAGCGTTTGTAGCGGATTGCCCGATATATAATAATCGGGCTGTATGCTATCGCGGCCAGCAAATATAAAAGGTCAATTAGAATTCTCATTGACAGTCTCTGCAAAGTAAATGACCAATCATATTGATAAACTGTGGACATGTCAAATAAATGCCTGCTTTGTGAATGGAGAAACCGGAGCTTGGTTAAGGCGCTATTTCCTGTCCCCAATATTTGCCAAGTATGGCGAAGTCGTAGGAGTTGATTATGGCGTCGCTGACCATGTCGGCTTTTGAATTCCAATTTAGCGAGGTTGGTGTGGCCAGGTAAGCCTGTGCGAAATCAGCCAGGTCCAGATAATCAACCTTACCGTCACCACCGAAGGGTGCAATGTCGGCGGGAATGTGATATGGTATTGGCTCGAATTCGATGTAAGGAGGTGTGTAAAAGTCGAATCCCATGCCATTGAAAACGAAGTTGTACTCGGCGAAAAGATTCATGCCGATTATGCCGTTCAGGAAGTCTCCTTCAGGCGAGGGAATATTAATAATGACAACAGGTACGTTTGTAAAGCTGAGCCATTCGCCAAAGATGGCTGGGATTTGAATGGAATCAAGGTAGAAACCATCCACGATTGTGATTTCTCCGGTGACATCCATAATCTCGACTGCGAAATCCGGCTCTTTAGAGTAAAGCTTAAGGCGGCTTGCTACAGTTGTGCCAAGGACCGTAACCTGAGCACCGGTGTCATACATGAATTTGTCTTGTGCGATAGCGGTGTTGTTGCCGTCGGCAAAGTCCACTTCTGGGAAAAAGAACAGGCTTTGTATTGAATCGCCCGTTATCATTGAAGGATACAGGGGGACGAATAGCAGGGTGTCAAAGTCGATGATAGGAAAATAGGAGACATTGCCGCCAGGGGGGCGCAATTCAAGATCAACCCTGTTTGAATAGGTTGGTATGCATGGATCGTCCCATGGATAGAAACTTATGGTTGGAGCAGTGAAATCCTGGCCGTTGTGCGTGACCGTAACTTGCTGGTCGACCTGGAAATGAGCGGCGTAATATGCCGCCATGGATGCTCCGATGGCGGTGGGCAGGTCGGGCGCGCCGTACTGCGGGGCCAGACCGAGGAGGATGGAGGTGTTCCATTCGCCAACCATCGAGGACATATCGAGTATCCCATTGGGGTCGTAAGGATAAGGGTCGATGGCGTCAAGTCCGTCGATGAAAACCCCAAGCGGGTGGCTCACATTAGCCTCGACGTAACCGGTCGCTCCGGCCAGTTGCGTTGTGTAGGGGCCATCGAGTGCAGCATCGAATACACCTGCCAGTATAGCGTTGACATTGCCCATGATGGTAGTGGTGGCACCGGTGTCATAGAGCCCGATAGCGAAGTCAAGCTGAGGATAAGTGGTGAGATAGTTGCCTACGAGGTAAGGTGAATCGTGGGCATTCCAATCCATATCATCGGAACGCGCATCGGTAGGGGAAACAGCAATCCAGGGGACAAAGCCGTCTATGGGAGGTGAGTCGATGACGTTTGCATAAACAGGTGCCGTAGATTCCCGGGCCAGCGGTGCCAGTTGGGAGGTTGCTTCGGCAGAGAGAATCTTTTTGCGTACACGTTTTGGCCGGTGGTCGGCTCGTTTACTGAGTCGTGGCGGCGGTTTGTCCTGAGGATGGCTGATGGCCTTGATGCGAGAGCCGCTTGTCATGCGCAAATCGACCTCTTGCCGCTTCCAGTTAGTCCGGACGGCGCCGGCAACAGCAGTCCGGCATATAACAGCAAGGAGCAGCAGGACTAAAGCCGTTTTCGGACACAAAAAGCCATTATTCTTTAACATTCGATGTTCACCCTTTCTATCCAGGTCTTATATTATTATAACATATTGAGATGAAATCCGTACGGGAAAAATTCCAATAAAACCGTAAAGACCAGCTAATACAGGCGGTTATGTCCTTGACTTGTTAGTTGTTTTAGCATAGAAAAGCGCTAAAATAGTGCGTATTTTCGTCCCCGTAGCTCAATTGGATAGAGCGTTGGCCTCCGGAGCCAGAGGTTGAAGGTTCGAATCCTTCCGGGGATAATTCTTTAAGTTTCTTACAAGCAGATATTTATAGCATTTCACGTTTTTTCTATTGACACGATGGGTGAATTTATTCATTTGAGCCAGCAGTCCTCCGAATTTTGGCATAAATACTAAGGGGCTGTGGATTGTCTTGAAAAAGGGTTGATTTTGGCCGGTGTAAGGTGTACAATTAATGAGTTCACAAGACAATGTGGAGCTATCTGGTTGATAACGCTGGTTGTATTAGGCGTACTTGTCGGAGGAATAAAGGGTAAAGTCAACATTTAATGAAGGGAGAATGAAGGTGGGACCGAATATCAGATGTAGAAGCGTGGTAGTGGTGTGTGTATTTTGCTTTTTGTCTGCTGGTCAGGCTGAAGGTAGGACGATAGCAGTGAGGGCAGATGGGAGCGGTGATTATGCGACGATTCAAGAGGCTATAAATGCTGCTGTTGACGGCGATGAGGTGGTATTGGAGCCGGGGACGTATACTGGTGAGAGTAATCGGAACCTCGATTTCAAGGCAAAGGCGGTCAGAGTGAGGAGCGTTGACCCAGATGACAACCAATGCATGCGTGAGACAGTGATCGACGCAGAGGGTCAGGGAGTAATCGTGCAGTTTGTGAATGATGAGGGGCCGGGGAGTGTGTTTGAAGGTTTTACTCTGGGGGCAGGTGATACGTCAAAGGCTGTGCGTGGAGTTCCCGGGTATTTCGAGTTTTCCAGGAATGCCCGGCCCACGACAAGGCGTCTACGAAACTTAGCCAGATACACGATGGCTCTTAATACAGTTATAATGGATACTGATTTTTACGATCCGAATCGTCCCGGGTGGGTTCCACCTATACCCGGTCGCGTGTGGGACGGACACAATCCGTACCACCAACCAGCCGACACAACGTATTATTATGGCAGCGGCGATGTCGATGAAGATGGAGCACTGACGTCAGCAGATGTTGCCCTTGCCCAGGAGATGGCTGACTTTGATTCGGCCTGGAACATTCAAGCCGATGTTGATGCAGACGGGGATGTTGACAGTACAGATGTGTCGCTAATAAACGGTGCTGTGAGCGGTGGTATACTTGAGAGCTGGTGGGACAGTTTAACCACCGAAGCACAGCGCAATAACTGGATTACCAAAGCGATGGAAATCGAAAAAACAGACGAACATATTTATTACAGCAGTTTTTTTGTGTGCCATCATTTTGCGTATCAAACCTTCATACATTTTTCTTATCTTCGAGGTGATTTTCCATCGGAAAGCACAGAATTTGATGGTGGACAGACGGTCTTTAACCTGCCAATGTACTATGTGGGTGTTGGAAATCACGCGATAAACGCAATTCTTGTGGGGGACGATCCGTGTGACTTTAACGATTGGCGATTTATCGAGCCTCAGAATGACTCTGACGTTTTTCCTGGTGGGTGGAATATGCTTTTCGGCAGTACAGCCCGCATAAGTACCGAGGTTTTATATGGTAATCCGGAAGTTATGATAATATTTCAAGTCGAAGAGACCGGTATCACTGTTACATATACCAGTGAGAACTTAGTGACGACCAGGCCTGCTCCTGTTCCCAAAACAGCGGACAATGAACCTGATCTCTGGAATCCGAGAATTATCAGAGTCGGCAATACCGGTGTGATGCTTTTTGAAAAAATGCGGGACGACTTGTCACGTACTACGGCAATTCACATGGGGGAACTTGCATTTGTGGATTCATCAATGGCCAGGCCTGTAGTCCTTGACAGTCAGTTTACGAGGCTCCTGGATGCAGCAGAGGGCCCCGATGGAGTAATTCATCTTCTTTGGGAAGGCAAGGCGGCCGATAATCAACAAAATATGTTTCACGGCGAGTTTGACCCGATCGAGTGTAAGGTGAATAATGTTACACAGATTACAACGGGGCTGAGGCTTGCAGTAACGGCCCGTATAGTTGTGACACCGGAAAATGAGATACATATTTTCTGGTTTGAAAACTACGGTTTCTCCGGGTCATTTGACTTTGGGATTCACTGGTGCAAATGGACGGGTTCTTCGTGGGCCGCACCCCAGAATCTGACCGCGGATGTCCCGCAGGGCCAGGAGGTTGATTGGGTAAATCGGCATTTTGCCCGTTATGTTTTTGATACTGTGGTATTAGACGGCGGAGATATTATGCTTGTTTTTGATGAGAAGGTGTTCCCAACGCACTATATAAGCCAGATGATTTATGATGGGACGTGGAGTTCATCGCGTATTGAGGATACCGGCTGGTATGATAGTCTGCGGGGGGTGGATCTGTGTAAGGACTCCAAGGGGGTGGTGCATCTGGCATACTGGAGAGGAGACAGGCAGCAATCTTGTGGCATGGAAGAGGGCAGAGGCGATCTTTACCATCGTTTCTATAACGGGCAAACCTGGAGCAGTCCGGTGGTTGTTGATAACAGTGGCGGCGTCTGTTGTCCGAAGATGGTTGCGGGAAGCGGCGGAAGCGTTTATCTGATCTGGGAACGTAAAATCGCAAACCATGTAAAACCTGTCTGGTGCGAATATAGTAAGGGAACGTGGCAGGTGCCAGAGATACTTGATGTGCGCGCTGACGCAAACGCTTGGTATCCGACAATAGGAGCGTTACGTGACGGGAAGGTGGTTGCGGCTTGGTCGTCCAGGTCAAGTGACCTGGTGACAGTTGAAAACAATCTTGTGAAGACGAGTTCAGGAGACCCCGGCGAGGAATATTATCCATTAAGTTATACAGGCGACTTCGATTGTGACGCAAATGTGAATTTTATCGATTATTCAATGCTGGCATTTTCCTGGAATAGCACTTTTGGTGACAACAATTGGAACGGCATAATTGATATCAGCGTTCCATCTAATGATATAATCGATGGCCGGGATCTGGGTTTATTCGTGTCCAGGTGGTTAGTCGAGCCTGAACCACCTGCCCAGGAGATTTACGATGGGTTCGAAAGCGGTGATTTCAGTGAAAATCCGTGGCATGGAAGTGGTGATGCGAACTGGCAAGTGGTATCGGGCGTATCACACTCTGGCGACTATAGTGCGATGTCAGGAGCTATTACGCACAATATGTCAAGTATTTTGCGAATGTCGTCAGTAGAAGGAACTCGAGTTAGTTTTTATCGGAAGATTTCAAGTGAGTTAAACTGGGATTACCTACATTTTTATGTTGACGGCCAAGAGAAAGGAAAGTGGTCTGGCGAGGAAGAATGGACATATGAGACGTTCATTATTGGGCCAGGCACCCACAGTATTTCGTGGTCTTACGAGAAGGATGGCTCAGTATCTTCTGGTTCAGACTGTGCCTGGATAGATGATGTATATATTCTACCTTAATAGCGCGACTGTACGTCTTCAGCAAAAATGAGACAAATTTGCTTTTGACTTAGGCAATGATTTCAGTTCCTGTTGTTATTATCCCTCCTGCCACTCCCCTCCTCACCTCATGTTCTGTGTTCCACCACCATTCTCGATGGTTTTTCACTAATTTCGGGAACCAAGACACCACGGGGGGATTGTCATCTGTGTCTGCTGACTTTACTTCGCAAGATCGGACTGACGCTAACGTGAGTTGTGAGGTAGCTCGTCGTTGCGAAGATCAAGGATAATTTTTCATAAAATTTCGAGTGGTTTGCAGGAAGATGCCGATGACTACTAATGTAGCTGGGCAGTTTTTCGCAAGGGAGAGTCTTACACGACTCAAACTTTCAGTTTATTCAAGAGATACTGACCTTCCCCTGATTTGGGATTCACTCGCCGTGTGGAACTCGCGGTTACAGGTGCATTATTCATGGGTAATTGCCCGTCCAAACAGCATGAATTGTTCGTTAATCCTTTTGAGCACATCCCGATAGCTCACATCGTTGTGTGCCTGCTTAATCAGCAGTTCAGGACAGAAGGTTTATCCGGATATCCATGATGGCGAAGGACTTTGTCTTAATCGGCAAAGACTGTCTGTACATGGGGGTTCATGGACGTTTGGAAGGATTCAGAGAAAGTGAAAGGAGCACATCATGAAACAAATTCCGCGTAGATTTACGATTCTTGCAGGCTTGATTGTAACAATCAACATTATCGGCTTGATTTGGATTCAACATTACCTGACCAG
>JAUWLI010000045.1 GCA_030613765.1 Phycisphaerae bacterium | reverse complement strand
ATTTCCACTATATGCTTTCATTAAAGCGTTTCCGAATATACTGACTGTAGATAGCTGCCGCAGGATTGTGAGCCAATACACGGTCCTTGGCAATAAGCGTTGTTACAGGAGCTTTTGATACCTTCGAAAAAATTGCATCGTGCCCAACGCAAAGCCCGCATATAACATTGAGTTGAGTCTCTGCCTCATTTAGCAGTTGGGCCTGTCCGGCCGGGTTGCACATAACCTCAGTGTTTTCTGATGAAATCTGCTGTAAGTTAAATTCCTTCTTGTCAATTCCGCACACCTTGCAGCATACTGATACCACTTCAAAATGTTTTGAAAGAATTTCATCGATAATCTTTGCTTCTTCACTCAGCCCAATGCAAAAAGCAAGGCCAATTTTTTGACAGCCTAATTCCTTTGCAAACAGAATTATCTCGCCCAATCGCGTCTTTTCACAGTAATATCTCGCCTCTATAGCTGAACCGGCCTTATGTAATTTGGCTAGTGATTCCTCGTACAACTGCCTGTGAATGTCAGATTTTGCAAAACAATCCTTGCCCTGCCGACAGTCCTTAGTTTTACACTCAGCGCAGGCCGGTACAGAGTCCTTTGCCATCATAACCACTCTTTCAACGAACTAATTGCCGGTTCCGAAATGCGACTGAACATTCGGGCCCTCAGCTTCGGTTAATTTTCCGCCTTTGAAGAGCTCGACTGCCTCTGCGATTTTCCCTGTTACGCCGGTATATAATCTCACGCCGGCTGCGCTCAAGGTACGCTGGGCGTTTGGCCCACAATTGCCTGTCAGGACGGCTTCGGCACCGGCATCTACTACCGCCTTGGCTGAACTAATGCCAGCACCGCCGGCAGCGGCAACATTCTCGTTGTCGATTACGGCAAAGTCCATCGTTTCAGTATCGACAACGACAAAATAGGCTGCTCTTCCGAATCTCTGGTCCACTGGCGAATCCATCGTTTTTGCGGTTGCTGTGATTGCAATTTTCATAAGGTATCCTTCTTTACAAAAATATAGAGTAAGGGTGCAGCAATTCTGTCCTCACTCATGAAACTGCTATTGACTATTACTTTTCGGCTTCGACTTTGATCTGCTCAATGCGTTTGTTTATATCACTAAGCGCATTCTGGAGATACTCGGCTTGTTGTTTCAGGCCGGTAATCTCCTGCTCCGGTGCCATTGCCGGACCGAGTGGCGCAGCGTAAGGCGCATAGGGGCTCGCAACAGCGCCGCCCCAGGCAGGGTAGCCGTATCCAACTCCGGCCCACCCAAAACCTCGACCTCGGCCAAAACCGCCACCTCGGAAACCTCGGCCCCGGCCACCGTAACCGCGTCCGCCAACCGGATTCATGTAACCTGGTGCCGGGTAGCCGGCGCAATACCCGGCAGCTCTTCCTGTCATTGGTCCCATTCCGGCAGGACCTGTTCCATCTCCACGTGGCATAATAATTCTCCTTTCTTGAAAAATCGATTAATAATTTATTGTCTTGTCATTACGGTACCACAGTTTGGGCAGGCTTTCTGATTACAAGGCTGCCCGGCGACATGTGGTGCCGTAGTGGCACAATTAGGACAGACGCAATTTCCGCCCGGTCCTGCGGCGAACTGGCCACCCATTCGACCGCGGCCTTGGCCTCGAGCCCGGCCCATACCTCGGCCTGTCCCAGTTCCCTGGCCTCCCGGTCCTGTTCCATCGCCTCTTGGCATAATATCAACTCCTTTCTTTCAAGTATTCTTCGTTACAAATATTTACATTATTTTTCGTCAAAACCAAACTGCCGATTTCACAGCCCAGATGTTGAGCGATAACCGGACACTTTGCCTTTAGCACGAAGAACATATTCTTATCCGCATCACTGAGAGTTTCATAATTACCCTGCCCCTTGGCAATGACCAAATCCGCTTCGTTGAATCGGCGACGAAACTCTTGTGAGCAGCTCTGAAGAATTGTGCCCGGTGCGTCGTCACCGTTGTCAATAACTCTTACTAAATCAGTTAGACCTGCTGCCTGTGCATCTTCTACCGTAGCATCATTGATGACAGGCTTGCCCTTGACGACAAGGGTTATTTTCTCTGGTCCTAACTGTTCGATAAGAAATCTGTCAAACACTATTTCACCGGCATTGTCGGCTATATATAATATATTCGTTGCTTCAACTGTCGCTTTTCTGAAGTCTTCAAAGTCTTTCATGTCAAATGGGACAATTAAAGCCTGGTCGATTGTCTTTTCAACTTCTGACATTGTTAGTGAGCACTTAACACCAAGGTCAATGATATTTCCAGCAATGGCCAGGCGAACCGCTGTCTCAAAAGGTTTTTCAGATGTGGCAAGCAGTTTTTGAAGTCTTGGAACATGTTGTAGTGCAAAATCATTGAAGCGTCCTTTCATTTCTTTATACGGATCATCTGTTTCGGTTAGTTGCCGAATAACCCGGTGTATCTTTTGTGCCATCGCAGGAGGACTCTCGCTCAAATCCATTTTGTTGGCCAAGAACAGTACCTCCCGCAGAATCTGCTCATGTTTTTTTTCATCATCATTTATTAATCTAATCGCATCAAGTGCCTGACGGATAATACAAGGTATGCAATCAAAATAAGTTCTCATTATTACTGTTACCTTTTCCTTCTGATAGGACTGTCTTCTAAAGTCTATTACCACCTCGCCTATGTCGGCGTCCACTTCCACAACCAAAACGTTTCCTTGCTCCGGGCCAGCATCCGGGCTGTAAAAATTGAGGCTCTGCCAAACGATTATCGAGGTATGCCTCTAAAACCTCATCTACAGAACCGCTTACAAATGGTATAATCTTGATATTTGAAGCTTTCAGCGTTGCAGCCAGAGGGCGGGAGATCGCCCCGCAAATAATGACCTCAATCCCTGAACTGATTAATTGATTCACCCGCTGCGGAATAACCTGTTGTGCCAATTGAATCTGCCAACGGTTTATTTCCTGCTTACCCTTTACATCAACCACGAGAAGATAATGGGCAAAATCAAATACTGACGACACAAAACCATTCCATACTGGTATAGCTATTTTCATTTCGTACCTCTAATTTACCAATAGCAATAAGTATGCCAAAAGGTGTTCTCAAATAGAGGTAGTTCATAAGCCTTTGCATAGAAGTACTTTATAAAGGCTTATGTGTGTAAACGAAGATGTGAGGAAAAGTTTGAGGGGGAGCATTATGCGACTCGCGCACCTCTTTAGGGGTAGCAATATGCGACTGCTTGACTTAAATACCTAAAGCCTTAATCTTTCTAAAGAGAGTGCTTTTGTGAATGCCTAACTCTTTGGCAGCAGCAGTACGGTTGTCTTTATTTCGGGTCAGAGCTTGTGTAATAAATATCTTCTCCATCTCCTTTAAGGTTACAGCCTTTCCAGTATCAGAGGATTCAGCTTGTCTTTTTGTCTGGAAGATAATAGGCAGATGTTTTGTTTCTATTATTTCATCCTGGCATAAGACAAAACAGTGCTCGATGATATTTTCAAGCTCACGTATATTGCCTGGATAGTCATATCCTAACAGTATCGACAACACTTCATCCGTTAAACCGCCTATATTCTTATTATGTAAACGATTAAATCGACTGATAAAATAATCCACTAATAGAGGAATATCTTCTCTTCTCTCCCTCAACGAAGGCAGCGGCAACTTGACTACATTAATCCTGTAATACAGATCATCTCGAAACACACCGTCCTTAACCAGTTTTTCCAAGTTCTTGTTCGTTGCGGCAACAATACGTACATCAGCCTTGACGGAAGAAACAGCTCCCAACGGCTCATAGGTCCGCTCCTGCAAAAAACGTAGAAGTCTCACCTGCACAGCAGCAGAAATGTCACCAATCTCATCAAGAAAAAGCGTACCTCCTTCGGCCAAGGCAAATCGGCCTGGCTTGTCCTTTTTTGCATCGGTAAATGCCCCGGCTTTATATCCAAATAATTCCGATTCAAGCAGTGTGTCCGGAAGGGCTCCGCAGTTTACTGCGACAAAGGGCTTATCCTTACGATGGCTGATATGATGGATAGCTTGTGCAAAAAGCTCTTTGCCGGTACCGCTCTCCCCAACAATTAAAACGGTGCTGTTGCTTTCAGCAATGTTAGGTATAATACTGAACAAATTTTGTATCTGGTGATTTTGGCTTATAATGTCTTCGAAAGTATAGCTGTGATGCAACTCTTTACGAAGTTCCTCAATAAGACTCATATCCCGGAAAGTTTCAACTCCACCTATAACTTTCCCGGTTTCATCCTTCAAAAGGGCTGTAGTTATAGAGATCGCCTTTCGATTTCCACCAACATCAATTATATGAACATACTTATTGATTATAGACTTGCCTTTTTCTATGGTGCTGCGGAGTGCACAATCAGTCTCACACAAATCCGCCCTGAGGATGTCTTTACACCGTTGGCCTATAGCTTCTTTACGTGAAATACCGGTGATTTCTTCAGCAGCTCTATTGAAAGAAGTAATGTTCCAATCCAAATCAACTGTAAAAACCCCTTCGGTTATTGAATCCAGAATTACATCTCGTTCTTTACTTTGAGCTTTTTTGCACATAGCATTTTTGTACCAAATAGTGAAAATTTCCGTAACAATTAATACATAGCTTATATTTGAACAGTATGGCTATAATATATCTTTTGCCAAGCTTTGTAAACCAATAATGGCCTTCCGGGTTGTATTTCAGGTGTAATTTTTTGAATGATTAGGTGATATATTAGTATATAATCTTAAGATGTGAATGTGTTTTGTTCCTAACGTGCATTCTATTCTAATGAGAAAGGAGTAATATGTTTCGAGAGATTTTTAGGAAAGCAATCTTATTAGTGTTAATGATAAATGTCCCCATAAAAGCTGAACTAAATAATAAATCCGAGGCCACTTTTTTCGTTGCAACAAACGGAAACAACACCTGGTCGGGCAAACTACAATCGGTTCGTAGACTTCCCTGTCAAGATTAGTAATAACGTAATAAAGTTGTCTCTGGCTACCACCGATAAAGCCACCACGAGATAGATAAAGGATTCGTTTCAATCCGCATCCTCCTGATGAATGCCTCATTTCCACGCCAAAATTTACAAACAGCATATCATAACTGATTTTAGCCGAGCATTCACGCATTTTTTTCTGACCTTTGACTTAGCCGCATGCTAATTCAATTTTCGTAGCTCAAGAGTGGTTTCTTAGAGCCAAAAATGCCATCAAGGTACAAACAAGTTAAGGTTGACGCCTTGACCGACCGGCTGTTAGAATTACTCAGCGTTGTTGCTCGTTTTGTAGGATACTTCTTTTTGTCTAATGATAAACAACTCATATAAATTATGCACATAGGCAATTTGGAATTAGAGAATAGATTGATTCTTGCTCCCTTGGCCAGCATGTTAAGGCTATCGCTGCGGCTAACCTATCGGAAGTTAGGAGCGGCTATGACCTGTATCGGAGTAATCGACGCAAAGGCAGTCGCTGAAAGCAAAGGAGGAAAATTAATCAATCTTTTAGGTCAAGAGGAAGTCACTAATGATGAAGAAAGACCCGTATCTGTCCAACTGATAGGAAGACAAACAAACGAAGTGGTGGAGGCAGCCAAGCGAATAGAAAGATTCGCAAGTATTATTGATTTGAATTTCAGTGGCCCAATTAAACGCGCTATGAGCACGGGACAAGGTGCCGCTTGTCTTAAGAATCCTGATCTTATTGCAGAGATGGTGGGAGCAGTTGTAGAGAATGTCAGTGTGCCTGTTACTGCCAAAATCAGGATTGGTTTTCAAGGCAATGATGTTAATGTTTTAAGAGTTGCTGAAAATTGTGAAACAGCAGGCGCTTCTGCAATAATCGTTCACGCACGTTCGGTAAGTGAAGGATACACAGGCCCGGTGCACTGGGACGTTATAAAGAAAGTAAAGGAAAACGTAGGTATCCCCGTAGTAGGAAACGGCGGCGTACATTCAGCATTTGATGCAAAGGCAATGCTTGAAAGAACCGGCTGTGACTTTGTCATGATTGGAACATCTGCGATAATCAATCCTTTAATATTTTATGAGACTAACAGGTTGTTACGAACGGGGCATTTACCCAAAACGAATCAAATTATGACATTAGCTAAATTCTTAAGACAATATTCGGTATTTGCAAGAAGGATAGAATCAAAAAGCACGTTAAAGTTTATTAAGCGTTCCTGCCGGAATTTTCTGAAAATGAGGTCTTTTATGAAAAAGATTAAAGCAGGGACAGTTACATTGAAATAAAAAATGATTATACCATGCATAAGATAAGAATATTTAGGAAAGAGAAAGCACGCTTTCTGTATCTGGAGGTAACCCACCGCTGCAACCTTAGATGTGTCGCCTGTTATACGGGAGCCGGCCCAGAAAAGGCGGATTCGCTGAATCTTGCCGAGCAGAAATCGGTAGTTCGCCAGGCAAAAGAGATGGGCACAAAGGTTGTTTCTCTTAGCGGAAGTGGGGAACCACTGCTTTACAAAGACCTGTTTGCTTTGATTGATTACATCGGGCAACTGGGGATGGCCGTAGTAATTTTTACTAACGGGACAGTTCTGGATGAAGAGACAGCTGATTTTCTAATAAGTAGAAATGTGGTTGTATACTTTAAATTATATAGTCTTGACCCTGTTGTATTTGACCAGATGACCGGTAGGAAAGATGTATATAAATGGGTCGACTATACTTATAAGTACAACGGTGAACCTAAAAGATTAAAAATTCCTTCAGGCTTGAAGCACCTGCTTGACACGAAACAAACCGAAGAGAGTCTGAATTTAGTGAGAATAGAGACATTAGTTACACGGATAAATTACCCTACGCTTCCGGAAGTAGCGAGATTTAGTAAAGAGTTGAATCTTGGATTTTATTTAGAGACACCTGTGTTTAAAGGACGGGCAATCGAGAATTATAATGATATAGCTCTGAGTAGTAATGAGTATCAAAGCCTTTATTGTAAGTTGGTTGAGATTTTGGGAGAAGAATATTTCCAGGAGCATCGCAAACATCTTTGTCCTGTTGAGAGAAACCCGACAGTGTGGACAAATGGTGAAGTTGGTTTTTGTAGTAGTCGTGGGGCTCGTGTCGGCAATGTACGCGACGTTCCTTTAAATAAGCTTTTCTTAAAGGCAAAGAGACTGAAACGTAAAGAAGATCGTTTGATTGCAAAACATAAGAAAACAAGCAAGTATTTTCGAACTTGTCCTGCTCGTCAATACTATGAAGTAAAACACGAAATACCTTGCAATTACTAAACTCTAATAATAATTTAAAGAAAGGCCACAGGCAAAAATTAAATTCGTATGAAGAGCAGTGGATTGCACAATTTTCCAACCAAAAGAAAAAGTGAAACCACCTTGTGTTAGGTTACACTTTTGGTTTCCTTTCGTCTGGGCTGTGAAATTTGCCAAGCAAAAAAGTGCGTGAAAAACAGCTCAGTTTCTGCTAGACCTTTGATATTATGGTAACTCATCTGTCTTGCTATTTTATTTGTAAATCGGTGCTCTGAAAGCTAAAGTCAATGCACAAAACGCCCAAGATTTTAAAACGGCCGATCAGAACAATACAACAACTGTTCCGGATAGCGAGATTCTGTCGCAGGACCACACCGCTTTGGAGTGTAAATTATTTGACGGTTTTCGTGCGAGCTGTTCGTTTGTGTCGCGAAGAAAGATTCCTACCTGCTGAAGCATTTCGACTTGGTTTATTCCGTCCAAACCTTTCGCCTAGCGAGCTTTCTAAATACATCAGCAGAAAAAAGTTGACGAAGGTACAGAAATCACTTAACCCGCCATCATGGGCCACGCTTTTAAAGGACAAAAGTATCTTTTACCGATACTGTATGGCATTGGATATTCCTATACCAAAACTCTACGGTATCTTTATTAAAAGAGTTGCAGGATGGTCATATAAAGGTTCGACCTTAAGAAATCGTGATGATTGGAAAAGATTCTTTGATAACCAGCTTCCGCAGGAATTTGTTATCAAGCCCGTTCGAGGAGCATATGGCCGAGGAGTAAACATCTTTAGAAAAACAGAGAAAGGATTTATAGATGCTTTTGCAAAACTATATACGGCTGCCGACATATATGACATGATGTTTTTAAGTATCGAAGACGATAGTTTCTTAATCCAGGAACGGTCAAAGAACCACCTAGACCTTGTACGCCTTAGCTCTACTGAGGCGCTTCAGACTGTTCGGATTATTACTTTTATTGATAGTGATTATCAGTGTCATATATTACATGCACACTTCAAGACAATTGTGGACCACCAAGTGATTGACACTTTCTTAGATGGCCTGACTGGTAATATAGAGGCTTCAGTCACTTTGACCAATGGTGTTTTGAAACCGGCAAACCAAATCACTTCAAGTGGCGGGGGAATAAGAACTGTACACAAACATCCGAAGACGGGTATTTCTTTTGAAGGATTTAAACTTCCATTTTGGACGGAGGCATACAGCTTGGTTAAAGAAGCTGCACCCAAATTTTTACCAATACGGACAATTGGGTGGGATGTGGCTTTAAGTCCAAATGGGCCTTATATCATGGAAGGAAACATTTGGTGGGACCCGCCTAACCAGCACCGGGACATGGATATTATTTTAAATGTGCTATCTCGAATTGAGGGCCGATGCGAGCAGGATAAAATGTAGCTGTTCCTCCCAAAAATTAAGTATTTCTCTAATTTCAGGGAGGATTATAATTTAATCACTTTAAATCGTGTCCAGGCGTAATATTTCTATAGTGGCTCCAACTTGCCGGGAAGCAATTCGGAGAAAATGATCAATATAAGGATTCAAACCCTGATTTCGAGAAATTGCAACTGGATTTGTTATCCAGTAGATACCCACGGGCATAGCCCGTGGCACTTAAAATAAGTCAAGCTGCGCTTGACCTGAATCCTGGTGATTCTGCCATTCCACGTACGCTAATAGGCCATTGAATCCGGGATTTGTAATATTTTTTTCTGTAAATGGCGTCCTTTCGCAAAAAAACAACATTAATTCGGACTCGATTCAGGCAAAATCAGCATATACCCTAATCACGGGAAAGGGCAGTGCCTGCAACAGTATGACTTTTTGAGGAGGGGAGCAGTCTATTCCGGGACGTAGTAATAATACACCAATGAAGAGTAGTTTGCGGGCGTGTCGTTGTGATTTCCATGCTCTGTAGAAATCAAAATGGACTTCTTAAAGTGAATCTTACCCGGCCAAAAACGGTAGGCCGTCGTTGAGCCGTTTACCTGGCCGAACACATCAATCAGCCCCTCTGTCCTGGGCTCGCCGAATAAAGGCAGTGAATAAGGATTAGTGAGCCAGAATGTGGACCAGCCGCCCTGGTACTCGTCTTCATGCCCCGTGCCGTGGAATCTTGGTTTCTTCTCGCCATCGATATAGATCCGCATGTCTCCCTCCCACCATCGTTTGCGGTCCGGTTTAACGGGTTCCACCGTCATCACCTGTCCCACAACAGCTCCACGACCTTTGTAATCAAAGAGGACATAATCGCTTTTTTCTGTAATTGGCCACGCCTTGTTGTACTTGGCGCCAAAATAACCTACCACGCCGCCATCTTTGGCGGGCATAAATGTCTTCGTGTACCCGATTTCACAGAAATACTCTCCGCCGGCGTCGTGACTCCTATTCTGGAGACTTATGCGAATTGCCTTTCGAAATGGCATCGACAAATAGCAATAGTACGTACCCGATGTGGACATGCCGACGAGAAGGCTTCGCACGTCTGCTTCGCCCAAACCAGAGCCAAAGAATGGGCCGATTGGCACATCAATGCTCGGTGCCGGGTCACCATCATAGAATATCCGCAAATGTATGTGATTCAAACTGTATTTGTTCGGTGCATAAAGCGGGTTGATCTTGATGTATTGAATAGTTCCGCTATGATCCACAGACAGCAATTCCGTCTCAGGTCTCTTCCTTGAGCTAGCAGTTTTCAACACGACGGATTTGCTGGCAACCTCAATTTCCTCTGGGATGCCCTTGGGATTGCTGCTACAGCGCTCGAATAGACCGATCAATTCCGAGTAGTCCTGTTCCTTGCGCCAGGATACGATCTTCACATCGCGATAGAGCTGATAGTAAATATTATAAAATCCACACGTCTTCTCCGTAGTGATCTTCAAATGCTTCGCGAAATGTATGGGAGCAGAACAGCTAAAGCCTCCGCTCGAAATAAAGGAGTGCGTCACCATAGGATACACAAAAGGCCGATACAAACCACTAAAGAATTCCTTTGCCTCGCATTCGATGCGGGTTTTCTCTTCGCCGTCAAAGTAAAACTTTAGTTTGCCCCAATGCAGGTCCCGCCCTGTTCCGGTGAACCAGAAGTTATAAACGCATCCCGGCCCGTCTTTTTCGAAAATAACGTGCTCCCCAGCCTCATCCACATAAAGCTGCGAGTACGTCCCCCTAAACCCATCGTCATTACCGCCCGTACGGTCGTAGCTGGAAAAATAATATGACTCAACATTCGAATAGACGCAGGGCAACTCAGAAAGACTATCATAAAACGCAAGCCCAACCGGCTGAGCCTGGGCAATAGTGGTAACCACACTCACACATACAAACCAAAGAAATATCCTGCAAACCATATTACACCTCACTATTTCCATTTATCACTCCACCTCCTGCATTTATAATCTGAACAATTGTATACTTTTAAAGCCAAAAGTCAAGTAGAAATTGATCTGCTTCGGGATGCGTATTTGAGGTATTTCCTGCGATATGTCACTTAGTTTTCCTGACTCAGTTCTGTAAATCAGATCAAATATTTTCTTCGGATTTTACAAAAACAACACGACATCCCGAAACGGAAGTGAAAAAGGACATTGAATCTGATTTTCATGCAATATTTTTCTTAAAATGACATTCTTCAACTAAACAATGATATTTATTCGTACTCGATTTAGGCAAAATTAACATTGTTGTAGAGAATTTGTTGACAGGAATTTATCGAAGAACATTGACATTCTTGCGAAAGAAAGTCACAGCACTCCCTGATACCAATTGCATCAGGTCAATCCCTCTTCTTAATCAGTAAAGATAAAGGTTTAATTCTCCATGTCCAGGATGAGACGGAAACCCTGGTCGTAATAGGTATTCCCTGGCTCATTGATGTGCCGGAATGCAACACGGCTTAGCTCGGGACCGCCGAGCCAACCACCACCGCGAAGAACACGATGAGTACCGTTGGATGGCCCTGTGGGATTGATGTCAGGAAGTGGCCTTGAACTGTAGTAGTTCCATTCAAACCAGTCGTTGCACCACTCAAAAGAGTTGCCGGCCATGTCGTATAGGCCATAGCCATTGACTCCGCTAATTGTCTGATAGTCTGTTTGACTCCCTGGCCAACTGAAGTCTGCTTTGTAGCGAAGATGACCGTCGTAGAAACCAACAGGTGTTGTCCCTTCGGAATCGCCGATTTTATAAGGGTCGCCAGATCCCAAATAATTAGCCTGAGAAGGGGCGATATTGTTTCCCCAAGGATAACGCTCCCCAGAGAGCCCTCCGCGGCCGGCGTATTTCCATTCAGCTTCCGTAGGTAGCCTGTAACCCCTCTTGGAGAAATCGCATTTCCAACTAAGCGGTTTCAGAAAAGTATTTTGATGTGATTAAAGGAATTTTGACGATGAATGGGCATGGAAACGAAATAGTTGACACGAAAGGATTCTCTCATGTCCAGACCTGTGTTTGTGCGAAAGCTGACCAAATCAGAGTCGGCACAAATTACGCGTTTGATTCGCAGCAACGAAGATGCTCGCATCGTGCGTCGTGCTCAGATGATTCGGCTGTCCTCTCAGGGCAAAAAGACCTGCGAGATTTCCGAAATGTGGAGTGTAACAGCGGCCACGGTCCTGCGTACGATTCAAAATTTCAATGCAGCTGGCCTAAAGTCTTTGGCGGACAAGCCCCGCAAAGGTCGTCCAAGAAAAACCACCGACCGCTATATCACCTTGCTGAAAGAGGCTGTGCAAAAATCCCCTCGGGACTTTGGCTATCCATTCAGCTCCTGGACGCTGAATCGATTGCGGGAGCATCTCGGGCGACAGACAGGTACGCTACTGAATCCGCGTTATCTCTCGCAGCTTATGGCCAGACATGGAATCGTGTATCGCCGTCCAAAGCACGTAATGGCCCATTTGCGAGATCCAAAGGATTACAACGAGAAGAAGGCCCTTCTCGAGTTTTTAAAAAACGCGCAGTCGAAAGAGACGCCCGCTTCGACCTTATCTACCTTGACGAATGTGAAGTTCACTTGCACCCGACATTGACGAAAGTCTGGACTCTCAAAGGCACGCGTCCTGTGGTTCCTGCGGCAGGAAACAATCAACGGCTTTGTCTATACGGAGCGTTCAACTATAAGACGGGTCAGGTTCACTACATGAGTCACCCCAAGAAGAATTCCAGACGTTTTAGCCAGTTTTTATCTCAGCTTTTGTCGGCCAATACGGATCGCTTTATGATATTGGTTTTGGACAACGCCACTTACCATCGAACCGCCTGGGTATTGGATATATTGACAGAACACGAGCATCATGTACTTATGGTTTGGCTACCCAAATACAGTCCTGAGTTAAACGCAATTGAAGGACTTTGGGGCTACTTGAAAAGTTCTGCTCTGAACAACTATTTTTATGGTGACATGGAGTCTCTTGAAGCAGC
>JAUWLI010000304.1 GCA_030613765.1 Phycisphaerae bacterium | reverse complement strand
CGCAGCAATGCCACCCTGCCCAGTTGAGTCTGAAATTTGGGATATGTCTCCGGGTGTGTATTGGCGGCATGGGGATGACACATATCGCACGACACACTGACTTTGCTTTCCAATAGCTTTGCGCTGTGGAAGATTCGCGAGCCTTCCACGACAAGCTTCTCGGTCTCGCGCTCCCACATGAGCAGGTCGCGCTCGGTAGGCTGGCCGTAGACATGCCCCTCGGCCTGGTCGCCTTTCAGTAACGGGGAGTTGTCTGCCGGCGGTTTGAGTTCATGCCGTTCCTTCTCCTCGGCCACCCAGTTTCGATTGGGGTTCTCACGCTTCCATTGGGCCATAAGCGTATCCGCAAGGTCCTGCCCTTCGGCCTCTTCCGCGACTGTGACCTTGTTACTTCCATCGCATGTTGTGAACTCGACCTCCTCACTGCATCCTGTAAGCATCATAACCACTGAAATACAGGCTGCACATAACAAAACGTTCATAAGTTGAGCAATGGTGGATTTGTTTCGCATAGCAATCTCCTTGACCATTCTAATAGCTACCGCGGTTCGGTTTTGGCGGCACGCTTTCCTTGCCCCAGCTTGCCGTATAAGCCCTGCTGACTGTCAGCGGCTTTCGGTTCCATAAGTTATAGACCTTGTCTACCAGTCCGTCCGCTTGGACGTGCACCTCGCCATCGCCGCAGCCGTCGTTGGCATTGAACGGGTCCGGACGGTTCATTTCGATAGTCAGTTCCGGCATCCCCTCCGGCGCGTATGGCCACGGCCAGGCAGTGGCCAACATCCCGTGGAAGTGGATATTGCCAATCCGGTTGGTCAGGAGCTGGTGCGTATGGCCGTGGATAACCACAACCCTTTTAAACCGCTTCAGGATCGCCTGTACCTCTTCGGCATCGTCGGTCCAGAAGTTCCATTTCTTGTATAGTTTGTAGAGGGGCGAATGGGAGAAAACAATGAGCGGTGTGTCATCCGTATAGTCGGCCAAATCTTTTTCAAGCCACTCCCGCTGCCGCCCGCCAACCGAAAAGGGACTCTGCACACGATTATCCAGTCCCGCTACGGTCATCATTCGCTCCATAGGTGTCAAACCACGGTCCGTCCAGAAATCTCGCTCGACAACGCTGTTGAGTGTGACCATGTGAACTCCCTTATGGTCCCACGAATAAGTCGGCTCACCAAACAGCTCGCGCCACTTTTGGCCCATATCAAGATACCAATCGTGCTCCCCGACCATCATCTTCACCGGTGCCTTGACATTCTTAAGAATCTGCGCACCGAGTTCGAGTTCTTTCGGCTGTCCCAACTGGGCCAAATCGCCGCCGTAAAACACAAAATCAGGCTGAGGCTCCAGGCTGTTGATATCCTCTACGGCACGCAGAAGCGCACGAACGAAGCGGTCGTTGATCTTCTTTTCATAAAGGTGCGAATCGGAGATGTAGGCGAAGCGAAATGATGTGCCCTTATCTGATGACGCTGCCTCCTGCGCAACACTAACCGACTGAAAAGTTTGAAAGGGACTCAGGCCACAAGCCAGGGCCGCTCCCATTGCCGCCGTCGAGACCTTCAAAAAAGACCGGCGGTCCAGGTTTTTCAGGTCACAGAAGAACTGTTGGCGCTCTCCCATATATTTCGTTTCGATGTTATTCGATTTAGACTTCATGGGTCACTCCTTTTTACTTCACGTAAACCCGTCAGCAAGTATCTTATTTCTCGAAAGCGAGTTTGAGACGGAAAGCCATATCGTCGTCCCGAAGCGGACGCTTCTTTTCTGCCTGTGCCTTCTGGCGTTTCAACTGCCGCTGGTTTTCCTCAGCAAAGCGAACATCGGTAAAACTAAAGAGAAGCGCTACAATACTGTTTATCTCTTCTTCCGTCAGCGCCAGCGGTTCCATACCGCCATCAAGGAACAGGTTGGCCTCACCGCCCTTGTTATAGTGGTCCATCACGTCCCAGAGTGTTTCCACGGTTCCATCGTGCATATAAGGCGGCGTAATCCCAATATTCAACAAAAGCGGCGTACGGAATGCTCCGATATCCGAGCGGTTCTTCGTTACCATAAACCTGCCTAACTCACTCATATCTGTTGACAGGGCCAGTTCATCGAGCTTCTGCTCCGAGGGGTCCTCCGCCATGGCCTTCAGGGCCCGCTTCGCAAGGCCCCCGAAATCCTGGTGCCGGGCAGAAACTCCGACATTGTGAAAGCGGTTGTCCGTCCCAAGAGGATTCGATGGATTTATTGGATGGCAGGTCACACAGCGTCCCTCTTCATTGTACAGTTCCCAGCCAAGTTTCGCCTCAGAGGAAATTGCATCTTCGTCACCATTCAGAAAACGCCGGAACCCAGAGTCCACAAAAACCAGCGTCCTCTCGAAGGCCGCGATGGCCCTGCCGATGTCCTCGTAGTTCACTTTGCGCCCGTATGCCTGCTGGAAAGCCGCCTGGTACTCGGCATCATCTTTGATGGCATCCACGGCGGCTTGCCCGTCAGGCATACCCATCTCTATGGGATTTAAGATAGGCAGCTTTGCCTGATGCTCCAGTGTCGGGGAACGGCCGTCAAGAAAGACCGTCTGCAGCAGTGCCACGTTCAGCGTTGTCGGCGCATTGCGGCGCCCGAGCTGGTCCTTAATCCCCTCCGATACTGCGAGCTGGTCCGTGAATCCACGAGTCACATCGTGACAGGTAGCGCACGACACTGTACCGTCGGCCGACAGGCGTTTGTCAAAGTAAAGCTTGCGGCCTAACGCCACCCGCTCCGGCGTCATCGCATTGTCCTCCGGAATGAACGCCTCCCATACAACCTGGTCGAAACCGGGCGGGACCTTGCTCACATCCACCGATGGCAAAAGTCGGCCCAGTTCCTTGATCTGGTACTCCATGGTCGCTGCGTCGTGGTCAGTCTTCGGTATGTCCGCAGCAACCGCCGCCGTTGTGTTAAACAATGGCAGCAATACCACCGCGACTAATGCGATTATGGGGACATGGACAAACCAACAGCTTGAAAGAATCCTTTTAACATTCATAGTATGCTCCTCGTCTGAATAAATCCAGGACGCTATTCATTGTTGCTCACTTTGACTATTACGTCAATGAAAAAAAAATTATCCGAAGTATCAACTACTCTGATATCGTGACCAAACTAATTTATTCAAAATCGAGCATCGTTCAAAAGCCCTGATTTAAAGTTACCCATACAGCCTAAACTCACAAAATGTTAAGATTAAAATGTGTAAAATTTCTGCTGATTTTTGCACAAAAGTGCGCGCTTTTGATTACTTTTGTCAAATTATGTCAAATATCTGACAGTTTTTGCACGCTTTTTTCACTACCATCAATCCGTACAATCCGATTATATCCCCCATGCCACCAAATAGTTCAGGACTTTTGCCAAAAAACCATCAAAATGGGTGGCCTACGAAAAATAGGCAAAGGCATTCTCCCGAAAAAACTAAAAAATCTGGAATTTCTCCAATTCCGCACAATTTCAGTTTTTGACATGTTAAACTGCGCAATCTTCAGAATCGCCATTTCAATCGACAAATCTCTTCAGTAATCGTCGGTATCGCCGGACTTGGAATTACTCTTTCTGCTCGTCTTGACTGACCTGTGTAGGACGTTCCCGCTCACCGACTTTCTTGAAGTGGGACAACGCACTTTCATGATCGGCGAAGTCTTTTACGGTGAAGAGCAGACCTGTCCCGCCGATGGTGATATAGTCACCATCGCTCAAAGGAGTTTCGTCAGTGATTTTATCGTCATTGACGAACACGCCGTGCCTGCTGTTCATATCAGCCGCATAATACCGGCCGCTGTCTGCATCGAAACCAATCCTGATATGCTTGCGTGAGATCCGGTCATCAAGTATCTGTATTGGAAGGGCCTCATCACGGCCAATTACATTTGTCCGCCGACCGAGTGGGTAATAGTCGCCTTTTTGGTTTCCCGTCATTA
>JAUWLI010000182.1 GCA_030613765.1 Phycisphaerae bacterium | reverse complement strand
GTGGTGTGCCAATCCAACATGAGGCAGCTATCCTTGGCGTGGTATATGTATGCTATGGATAATGAAGACCACCTTTGTTCAGCGGACACGAAATGGAATGATATGGGAGCCAACCATTGGGTTGCCGATGGAGCCCTGCTGCCGCCGGGTAATCCTGTAGGCGGTACAGAAAAAGCCATCAAAAGCGGGATGCTGTGGCGGCTTTACGCCGGGCGCAGTACGGACCTGTATAAGTGTAAGACCGACAGCAGTGAACTTCTGCGCAGCTATTCAATATCGCGAACGATGAATGGAAAGACGTGCAATTGCGAACATGATAATATAAAGGCCTTCAGGACGCTGGGTGAGATTTCGAGACCTGCTGAAAAGCTGGTTTTTATCGACGGAAGCAGCCGGGACATGTGGATAGATGGGTCCTTTAGCCCAGTAAGAGATATATTAGCAGAAGTGCCGGAGTGGCCTTTAACTCAAAACGCTCACAATATAACGGCAAGGCATGGCGAGGGGTGCAATATATCTCTTGCAGATCTTCACTGCGAATACTGGAAGTGGAAAGACCGGCGGACGGTCAAGCTGGCTAACTGGGAAATAGAACCACAGGATGCATCAGTCGGCAACCTTGACCTGAAGCGCATGGTTGGATTGCTTGAAGGCGTTGGCCAGTAGGGGGAGAGTTAGAGTTGTCTTTGCGTAGAACGGATTCATATTTGTGCAGAACTGCCGGAGAGCACTAAGATGTCTTTTAGGATTCCTGACTGGCTTGGTTATGAGATTCGAGAGAAATGGGAAGTCGTAGTTGCAAAGCTACTTGGTGCAAGGGGATGGCTTAACCGGCAAAACCCCAGGATAATCATTTCAATAACCATCGTTATCGTGCTTATACTGCTAACAACAGTCATAGGGCTGATGTCATCGGGCGAGGCTCCAAAAGTTAAAGAATACAAAAAGGGGTGGTTCTATGACCTTAATACGGGTAAGCTTTTCGTCGCAAAAAGTAAGCTGATTCCTCCTATCGAGGCACCTTCAGGGCCATTTGAGAACGGGGAGCCGGCCGGCGTCAAAGCATACGTATTCACTTACAAATATGAGCCAAACGAATCCGAGCGCTTTATCGGCTTTTTAGAAACTTTTACCCCCGAGGCAAGAAGGAATCAAACCAATTCCGCCACGTCCAGGGGTGATAGCGCCGCAGAACTAATCAAACAGTGGGGAGAGGGCAGGCTTATTCGCAGGGTTGAAGATGAGAAGTGGTTTACAGCAAACAGCAATGAAGGACGGACCATTATAGAAAATGCCTTCAGTCCCAACGAAAACGGCGAGCGTGCCCGTTTCTGCCCGCCCGAATAAGAATCATTTACTGTCGGGCTGTTTGAATTGTTTCGTTATTTCAGCCAGAATAAGCTGTTTTGCTTTTTCCAAGGACGGAGATAGAAAGAGTCCTGCGGCCATTTTGTGACCTCCTCCTCCGAACTTTTGAGCGATTTTTCCGACGTCGACAGCACCTCTGCTTCTCAGGGAACATCTGAAGCGGCCATCTTTGGATTCGACAAATAAAGCTGATGCCTCGATAGTTCTTATCCGCCGACATTCGTCGATGAGGTTTTCGGTGTCTTTGTGTTCGGCACCGGATTGGGCGAAATCGCTGAGCATTATGTGCTGGGTTGCGAAACGCCCGTCAAGATGGAGTTCGAGGGTGTTGAGCATGGCCGTCATCAGCTTGAATCGCTGATGTGAGTAATTCTGATACAGGTTATAGTAGATTTGAGCAGGATTTGCACCGGCTTTAATCAGCTCGGCGCAGGAGTGGAAAACCCTGCTATCTGTATTGTTGAACTGAAACCAGCCTGTATCGGTTGCCGTTGCGACGAAAAGGGCTTCGGCAATCTTTTCGGTAATCGGGAAGTTGGCGTACTTGAGGAAATCAAGAACAATCAGTCCTGTGGCGGCTGCATCTTTTTCGGTGAGTTCGACATTGCCAAGGCCGTCGGCGGTTGCGTGGTGGTCGATAATCATGACTGGCTTGCCGGCGTGCTTTAGATATTCGTCAAATTGAGGAAGCTGGCTGTAGCTGTTGGTATCGACAATTATGATCAAATCAGGTTCGGCGAATTGGCCCTGCATTAACTGTTCGAGGCTGACGTCTGCGCCGAGGATGGGGTGCTGATCATGGAAGAGAAACTCATACCATTCGGGAATTGGTGAAAGAAACAGGGGTTTTACCTTTTTGCCGAGAGCTGTCAGCGTGTCATCCATAGCGGCCATGCAGCCGCAGGCGTCGCCATCAAGCCGGGTATGGGCCGTTATCAAGATAGTGTTGGATTTGTTGATTAGCTCAAGTGCTTTTTGATATTCTTTTTCGTGTATCATAAAATTCCTTTTATTTTTTTTTGCATGTTTTTTCAGTTTTTTACGAGCATGGCATTGGCGACTTCCCGGGATTTTTGTTTGTCGAAGAGCATCTCGGTTAGTTTTAACGAAAATTCCAAAGCTGTGCCGGGACCCTGGCTGGTGATAAGGTTGCCATCAATGACGACTTTTGCCTGCTCAGATTTATCCAGGTCCGAAAGCAAAGAAGGATAACAGGTGGCCTTTTTATTTTCCAGAAGGCCGTGAGGTTTTAACGCAACGGCCGGGGAGGCACAGATGGCAGCGTAAAGCCGGCCGGAAGCAGCCTGTTCTTTGAGCATATCGATGAGCTGGCTGCTGTCTCTTAGATGCTCGGCCCCCCGCATACCGCCGGGCAGGACAATCAAATCATAGACGCTACCAACGCAGTCTGAAATGACGGCGTCGGCCACTAATTTTACCCCCCTGCCGGCGGTAATCTGTATGTCGCCCACAGAGGCAACCGTGACGTCTGCTTCGGCCCTTCTCAGGACATCAATTATGGTTACGACCTCCAATTCCTCGGTGCCATCCGCTATTGCAACCAAAACTTTTTTTGACATCACAAAACTCCCGTTAATATTTTATCCGATAACGACCATTATTGACACTGCCCGTGCACAATCATGATTCGGCTTCAGATATGGCGTTGGCCAGCAGTTGGTCTATTCTGAGTACACCGGCCCATTTCTTTAAGTACCCTAAATCAAGCTCATCTTTTTGCACCTCCAACACCGATAAGACGTCTTCCCATTGTTTCTCCGAGCTACAGTCAGTCTGCCGGTACCACCTAAGCTTTAACAAAATAATGTCTTCAGCAGAGACTATAGAAAAAGCTTTTTCAAACCTGTCCGATAGCTTCATAAATTTGCGTCTTGGAAAGAGCTGTTTTTCGAATTCCGTGTCTTTTTGAATGAAAACATCAATCTTAAATGCTGATTCCAGATGCACGACATTGAAGCTGCTTTTCTGCCTCAGAGCCTGTTGCATGGCATCCGAGCTGATATAGAAATCCGACCTGACCAACCTGAAGAACTCATCGGCTTTGCTTTCAAACGGCTCGACAGTCATGTCGGTATCCTGAGTAAACCTAACTTTTCCATAGATAGAACTGGCGACCGAACCGCCTATGACATAAGTAATTCCCAACGATTCAAGTATATCTGTAAAGTTCTTGAGTATTTCCAGGTCCAGGAGCTCACTCATTAGGCGTTCCTCCGTATACACGCTCGAAAAGTTCATCACCAAGATGACCACGTGCCCACAAGTTCCACAATTTTTTGTTGTCTGCCTTTGGATAGCGCTGACGCAAGCCTGCCATGGCCAGTTCTCTGCCGGTCCTGTAAGCATCAAAAATCAAGTCACCTTTGGACGAGCTGGACATTCTCCTGTATATCCCCACAACAACCTGATTGGCTTGTTTAGATGTATCTTGAATACCCATACGCAGTAATTATACCTTTCGGTAATTATTATCAAGGAATTCCTTTATGATTAATTCATTCTTAAAATTGCCTTTGTTTTTTCGCAGTCTTTTGCTATTTGGTCGGCAAGGTCTTTTTCAGTATCGAATTTTTGCTGGTCTCGGATTCGCTCTATGAAATCCATAGCGAGCCATTTATCGTACAATTCACCCACATCATCAATTAACAGGTGTGCTTCTATCAAGAGGGGAATGTCGGCACCGAGGCTCTGTGATCTGCCTATGCTCAGGGCGGCAGGCAATTTGTTATGCGTTTGACAGACCTCCTCGATAGTATCACCGATTTCGACGAAGCCGGCGTAGACGCCCTCCGCGGGGATAAGCTGGTCGGGCGGTGCCATATTTGCTGTGGGGAAGCCTAATTGTTTTCCTTTGCCGCGGCCCGGAACAATCCGGCCGATGAGCCTGTAAGGTCTGCTTAGTGCAAGGGCGGCATCAGCTACACTGCCTTTTCTGAGCATATCGCGAATGAGTGTGCTCGAGATTTTGACCGTTTGGCCGGTTGAGAGTTGAACTTCTTTGGGGTCGATTATAGAAACGAGAAAACCTTTGCCTGTCCCTATCTTTTGCAACATCTGGACATTACCGACTCGGCCTGAGCCGAAATTAAAGCTTTCACCCTCGACGACTATGTTTGGCTGAATACCTTTGACAACAAATTGCTTCACGAAATCATCAGGTGAAAGGCTTAGAAGCCGGGGAGTGCTTTTTATGATGAGAAGGCAATCGGCGCCGGCTTCGACAAGAAGATGCTTTTTCAATTCAAGGGACGTTAAAATGCCGGGCTTTTTGTGCGGATTTAAGACAGAAAGCGGATGCGGCTCGAAGGTCATTACCAACAATTGCGTTTGGTTTTCTGATGCGGTTTGTTTGGCGGCGTTCAAGATTTCCTGATGGCCCATGTGGACGCCATCGAAATTACCTATTGTCAGCACACAGCCTTTTTGCACTGTTGCCAATTCGGCAAGGCCGGACGTTACTTCTACAATCTTCATTTGGGTTTTACATATCCTTATTATGGAGATTTCTTATTTCGTACAGCACATGCTCGAATGAGAGCGCCGTAGATTGCATTTCGCTGCTCGATGTTATCGCTTGCCTCTGGATGCCACTGGACAAAGAGGCCGAACTTTCCATCGGTCCGTTCCATGGCCTCGGCGACGCCGTCTTCGCTTCGGGCGATAATTTTCAAATTTCTACCGAGGTCTTTGACGGCCTGGTGATGGTTGGAGTAGACGTAGGCCCGGTCGGAGCCGAGGATTTGTGCCAGGGAGCTTTTCGGTTCAATTTTGACCTGATGATAGCCGCGATGTTTTACTTTTGTACCCACCTGGGAGGGTATGTCCTGAATGAGGGTTCCCCCTGAGACTACATTTGTAAACTGCATTCCCAAACAGATGCCCAGGAGTGGTTTTCCGCGTGCCCACCAGAGAGAGATCAGGTTTTTTTCGAAATTATAGCGCTGTGTAGGCATTATTTTGACTGTTTCGTGTGGCTGTTGGCCGTAGGCGGAAGGTGGGATATCGTCACCACCGACCAGTACCAAACCATCGAGCTGGTCCACATACTGTTGTAAAATTTGGTCTTCTGAGATGGTTGGCAGAATCAGGGGGGCGCCGCCTGTTTCGGTGACTGCTTTTATATAGGCGAAATCAACCGTGGTCGTGCCGCTTTTGTTATTTGCGCTATAGACACTTGTAATTCCAATGAGCGGCCGGGCCGGTGCACGGGTGCTCTGGCAACCACAACAAACCACCAAAGTCGCCAGGACCAGCAATAAAAGAATCTTCTTCGTTGTCTGCTTATTTATAGTCATCATGTTCATTTGCTCCAAAAAGCCGGTTATTTTCAATAAAGGCCCTAATTTACCCATCCAGAGTAAAATCCGCAATGGGTTTTTGATTTGTAATAGCAGTGACCGGCTTTGCATTTGCCCATAATGGCGGAAGCCACAAGTTGACACCCAAAATAATCACAGAAAAATATTTGCAACTTAGTTGCATTTAGCGGGATAATGGTGTAATATAAAGAGTGTTATTTTGGGGTCTAAATAAAGGTTGATTTAAATATGTCAATAAAAGACAAAGCGAAACATATTCTCGTGGAGCTAAAGGGGCATGCGCCGTTTACACTCCTTGGTGCGGTATTGGGTATCGGTTTCATGCTTCTTTTAAGAAATATCAGCGGTGGGAGCAGGCATACATTGTTTGCTATCTTCCATCCTGCCCATGTTGTATTGAGCGCGATTGTAACTGCATCGATGTTCCAACTCCATGCCAAGAAAAAGCAGTTTCTTCTTGTACTGGCCGTTGGTTTTATCGGTTCTGTCGGAATCGCTACGCTCAGTGATATAGTGATCCCTCATATCGGCGCGGACTTATTGGGTTTGAACGTTCCGACGCACGACCAACTGCATCATTCCGAGGCGACTTCGGCAGATGATGGGCACACAACGATGGAACATGAACATGAGGAGCACGGCCTTCACCTTGGATTCATCGAAGAGTGGTATATTGTCAATCC
>JAUWLI010000300.1 GCA_030613765.1 Phycisphaerae bacterium | reverse complement strand
GAAGCCGTCGTCGGTCAAACTATAGACAGCCAAGGTGTTCTGGCCCGGCTTTGGCGGACGCTTAGCTTCTGTAAAGTGGAGTCCCTGGCCCCGTGACTTGGGCATGGCTTCGGGCACGAGTCCCCCGGCGAAGCCCGATGGATAAGAGTTTTCATCGTATATCCATACATTCATGTCGAGCCGCTCGGCTTCTTTCAAAGCTACCTTCCAGAGCCTGAACCAGTCAGCCGAAAGATATGGTGTCATCAAACCCGGCCGGGGATGGACGAACACCTGTTTGACCTTCTGGCCGGCAAGGTCCCGCATCGTGGAGACGATTTGCTCCTCGGTGAGCATGTCATTCCATACCCAGAGCGGGCCGGAACTGTACTGGCGCGGCGGATTGGCAAATAGCCTCTTAGCACTTGCTGAATTGGCAGCTTCAACATCGCCGCTTACAGCTAAAACACAGAATAAAATCCAAACAAACATCCATGACCTGGTTGACCTGATGTGTTTGATAATGCCCATTGCACCTTGACCTCCAATTTAGAGTTTCGATTGTGTTGAACCTCTCGAGAGGGTAGCTACTCACATGTAATTTTGCAAGAACAAATCACAGGTTTAAGGCGGGATTAACAGGATACAACAATAAACGATTTTGGCTGAAATTTAGCACTTCATAGTGTACAAGCTTTGTAGCTTTCTAAGGAAGGAACAATTTGCAACAGTTGAACCAAGATGCTAAAATACCGGTCATTGATAATTAGGAGTTCTGTGTAAGTAATGCTGTTTTCTTAACTTCCGTCACGTTGGCAACCGGAAAGGAGAGAAAAGTATGAGGAAAACCTGTTTATTACCGGCCATATTTCTGATGGCAATCGCCGGTTGTCAAAAAGCAAAGCTGGCTTCGGCGCAAAAAGAGACCCCGATAACCATCGTGTATTCGTCACAGGCTTCCGGAGTTGAAAGTTTGGCCGCAAAAGAGATTCGTCGTTATCTGTATCTGCGAACAGGTAAACTGCTGCCAATAGTCCGGTATGATAGAAACCGGGATTTCAAGACGGGCCTGATAGTCATTGGGCGCAAAGACCGGGACATTATTAGGCGAATTCAAGATAACAATGCTGTACTTGCATCATCTATAACTGCTTTGAAACCTCAACACTATCAGATCAAAACCCTGAAAAGTATGAATAAGCCGGTTGTGTTGATTTGCGGTGGCGATGAGTTCGGAACCCTTTATGGTGCGTATCGATTTATCGAGCATTTTGGCGTACGTTTTTATCTCCATGGAGACGTCTTGCCTGATAAGAAGATTAGCTTGAAGATGCCCGATTTGGATGAGCAGGGCAAACCTTTATTTGAACTGCGCGGTATTCATCCTTTCCACGATTTCCCGGAGGGGCCGGACTGGTGGAACGTTGATGATTATAAAGCCGTCCTCGCCCAGTTACCAAAGCTGAGAATGAACTTCTTTGGTTTGCATTGTTATCCGGAGGGCGGAGTCGGCCCCGAACCTGCCGTCTGGATCGGTAAACCGGGGGACGTTTATCCCGATGGACGGGTTAAGTTCAGTTCTCAGTCACGCCATTTTACTACGCACAACGGCACTTGGGGGTATAAATCCAAAGATACTGCCGATTACAGTTTTGGTGCAGACCTGTTGTTCAACAGCAATGACTATGGCCCGGATTATATGAAGGGCATGATCCCCTGGCCGAAGACTGCTCAGGATCGCAACGAAGTATTCAATCGCTTCGGCAAGGTGCTGAACGAAGCTTTTGGCTTTGCAAGAGAGCTGGGAATCAAGACCTGCATCGGAACGGAGGTGCCCCTAACTATTCCCAAAATGGTTAAGGAGCATCTGAAAGCAGGGGGTATAAATCCTGACGAACCGGCAGTTGTGCAGCATATTTACGAGGGTATGTTCCAACGGATAAAAAATACGCATCTGCTTGATTACTACTGGTTTTGGACCCCGGAAGGTTGGACATGGGGAGGGGCAAAAGATGAACAAGTGGCTGCGACAGAAAAAGACTTGTTGCTTGCAGTTAAGGCGGCGAAAAAGGTCAATGCTCCGTTTACTCTTGCCACTTGCGGCTGGGTATTAGGACCGCCTAAAAACCGTGCGCAGTTTGATAACGTTTTGCCGAAGGAGATCCCTTTTAGCTGTATCAACCGCCAGGTGGGATTCGAGCCCGTCGACCCCAGCTTTGCGAGTTTTAAGGGCCGGCCTAAATGGGCCATACCCTGGATGGAGGACGACCCCGCTATGATTATCCCGCAACTTTGGGCAGGCCGGATGCGGCGTGATGCAGCAGACGCACTGGCCTATGGCTGTACGGGACTTATGGGTATCCACTGGCGAACACGCGTCCTCGGGCCAAACGTCTCAGCGTTGGCACACGCAGCCTGGGAGCAGGGTGGCTGGAACCCGGATTTCGGCAAAAAATTCGAACCGCCTAAGCCAAAGCTCACCGAGGGCCGCGAAGGCGGCAATGTAGCAGCGTTTCCTAATAATCCGATGGCAGATACAGAGGATGACCGGCTCTACCAGACGGTCCGCTACAATATGAATGCTTATCGCCTGAAAGTACCGAACGGCAAATATAAAGTGAGGCTGCAGTTCTGTGAACCTCACTACAATGAAGCGGGCAAACGTATCTTCGGCGTTGAATTACAGGGCAAACAGGTCATTGATAAACTGGATATCTTTGCTAAGGTCGGCAAGAACAAAGCGCTGGATTACACTTTTGAGAATGCAAAAGTAACTAACGGTTTGTTGGATATCAGCTTTGTCAAGGTCGTGGAGTTTCCATGCATAGCGGCCATTGTCGTAGAGGGTGAAAGCCGTATAAGAAAAATAAATTGCGGCGGCCCCGCATACAAGGACTATGAAGCCGACATGCTGTCTTCGAAATCCGACGGCAGGCCGCGTGACCTGCCTACAGACGACTTCTACGCCGATTGGGCTCTGACACACTTCGGCCCGGAGGCTGCTAAACCAATCGCAAAATTATTCGCGAGCCTCGACGGAGGCCCCTCCGCAGTAACCCAGGGACAGGGAAACACGAACCTGCCGAGGCCCTCTACCTGGGTGGGAGGACCCGGCGGAATCAAACCGAACCCCAGACCATGGCAACAGGTTAGTAAAGAATATAAGTTTGTAGATGAGCTGGCCAGACTTCGCCCACAAGTCAAAGGCCCGGGCAATCTCGAACGGTTCGACTACTGGCTCAACACTTTCCGCTATCTGCGAGCGGTGGGGCGGGTCAACTGCACATGGGCTAAGTTCAACGCAGCTATGAAAAAGGTCAAAGACGAAAAGCAGGCCGATGCCAAAAAGCAGATCGCACTTCAAACCGCTCTTCCGATACGCAAAGAGCTGGTTGCTCAGGTCGCCGATGTACACCGTTACCTTCTGGCGACCATCACTACCACCGGTGGAATGGGCAATGTGACCAACTGGCAACAGCATGTGATACCGACCTTGCTTACGCAACCCGGCCGGGAGCTGGCCAAAATTCTTGGGCAGGAATTGCCCGAAGAGGCTTGGCCTTCAAAGCCATACGAGGGCCCTCCGCGAATCATCGTGCCGACAGTCCGCAGCAGCTTGGCGACTGGTGAAGACTTACGACTTAACGTGATTATACTGGCTCAAAAGCAGCCAAAAGATGCATTTTTGTACTGGCGGCCGATAGGCACCGACAATTACACGATGGTTGCCCTCACCCATATTACTCGTGGCGTGTATTCGGTTACAATACCTGCCCGGGAAATCGAAAAAACCGATCTGGAGTATCATATAAAAGTGACTTTCGAGGATAACCACGCCATTTACTTCCCGGCAACAGCACCGCAGATAAACCAAACAGTTGTGGTTATCCAATAAACAAGAAAGGAATTGTACAAATATTATGAATTCACGCGAGAGAGTATTAAAAGCATTGAACTATGAACCTACTGACCGTGTTCCTGTGGATTTGGGAGGTACTGCCTGTTCCGGGGCCCATGTCAGTGTGATTGCGAA
>JAUWLI010000023.1 GCA_030613765.1 Phycisphaerae bacterium | reverse complement strand
TGTTGGGACCGGAATGCCGGTAAATATCGATGAAACCTGCTTGTGTAGTCCTGCTTTATTTTTTGGCATTGAGTGTCTCCTCAGTCAAAGGTATTACCCTGGTCCTGGCTTCCCACCTCAGCCAAGGCTTCCTCGCCTGCTTCCTCGCCTGCTTCCTCGCCTGTAGTCTTCTCGTTCGGTGCTTCTTCGCGTCTGAGTATCTCCTCAACCAAAGCTAAGTACTCGGCCGCACCTTTACTTTTTGGTGCGAAAGTCAAAATTGACTCGCCGGCACTCGGGGCCTCAGCCAACCTTACCGTTCTATGGATTACGGTATCGAATACCAAATCACCAAAGTATTCACGCATCTGTTGTTGTATCTGTCTGCTCAGGAGCGTTCTATCTTCGACAAAGGTCAGCAATAGGCCGAGAATTTTTACGTAGCAGGGCTGAAAGTTCATCTTGATAATGTCCGCTGTCTCGAGCAACTGCCTGAGCCCTTCCATTGCGAAGTAATTTACTTGGACCGGTACTATCACATCAGTGCTGGCAACCAGAGCATTCAGAGTCAGCAGGCCCAGAGAGGGGGGGCAGTCCATTATGCAGACATCATATTCGTCTTCTACAAGTCTGAACTGCTCGCTCAACACGAATTCTCTTCCGACTACGTTGACAAGCTCAAGCTCGGCTCCAGAAAGCAGGATATTGCTCGGCGCCAAATCAAGACCCTCGGCGCTCGTGCCTATTATCACTCTCGGAAGTGGAATTTGAACATTCGTAAGAGCGTGATAAACCGTTTTGTCCAGTGTTTCAGGGTTATGCCCTAAACCCAAGGTGCTGTGTCCCTGTGGATCGAGGTCCATTATCAGGGTCCGCTTGCCGTGATAGGCAAACGCGGCTGCAATGTTCACCGACGAAGTTGTCTTTCCACAACCGCCCTTTTGATTTGCTATTGCTATCGTTCTCATTTTCTTATTTTCTCACTACCTGCTCTGCGGTTTCATGTTCACACACTTCAAATTTCCTGTTGTTGACGCACAAAAACGGCCAGCCTCATATTCACTTTATGTCCTAATTCCTCCCGCTGTGAGCGTGTTATCTTGAAGTTATCTACAAAAAAGGCAGGCCGGTTTCTCTCCAGGGTATTCAGGAAAGTGGCAAACTGATTGAAATCTCCTGCAAAGTTAAGATTAATCTGGTTCTCCTTTATGTACTTAAGCCCAAGTCTCGCTGAATGTAAGCTGTCCTCCTGGGTTTTAACGCTAAAGGACTCAACCTTCTTATCGTTGGCAATTTGGCTTATATCGAAGGTCAAATTGGGCGAATCATTGGAATCAACAGCAAAATCCTTCAATGTATTTTGGAGACTTTCAAGCTCTTCTTTGAACCTGGCTTTAGTCTCTTCCTGGCTCATTTCTATTACAGAGTCGTACTTCCGTTTTGTCTCGGCGTACTCGGTTTCCACATCTTGTTTGCTCTTTAGCTGTGGTGAAAGCACTACCATGTAGGCAAGCACAAACAGTACGAGGCTGCCCGCCCAGATTAAAGCTACTATCGTAAAAAGTTTTTTGTTAGTCTTCATAAAGGACATCCTACATTCCCGGCTTGAACATACAGTCTATCTGATAAGAAACTACTTCCTCTTGCTTAAGCTTAACAACTCCTTGGGCAATCCTGATGTTTTCCAGTTTTGGCCCCAGCAGGCTTGAAGAACGAAGACGCTCGCTAAAATCCCTGATTGCATCGTCGCAGTTGGTTTGGGGCCTTCCGACGACTGTCATCTGTAAAGTCCTTAAAGGAACAGCGGCGTCAATCATTATTTTGGGGTCGTCCTTTTTGGGAACTTTTATTTTGGTCGAACGCTGCTTGACGTCAAGCGCCGTCAGTATTACTGAGTCCGGCATGTTCTCCACTAATATCGCCAGAACAGGCGACCATTGTGTGTGCCTGTCAAGGTTGCTCGAGACTTCTGATAAGCAGTTGTTGTAATCCTTTTTCTGTTGCTCGAACGATTTTTGCAGTTCTATAACATCCGACATGCCGGCAATCTTTGTCTTAAAATTTGCTATGGCGTCCTTCTGAATGGATATAGTGACTTTATTGTGAAGATAAAAGCCGAACATCGCAATTGCGATAATAATCGGCGCCACAACCGCGGCTGCACCAACTGCTATGTTCCGCGGACGGCTCTTTGCCGGAACTCCCTGGCCCTTTAGCAAGTCTATTGTGAACATATCAGATTGACCTCATAGCAAGGCCCGCCGCTACCACCATGGCCGGACCGTCTTCATGCAGAATTTTTTCACAGCTCTTGTCCGCCACGCACACAAGTTTCTCAAAAGGATTCCACAATACAATCTTGGATGGCAGATGCCTGTCGAGTAAATCAACCAGGCCCTCGATCACTGCAAAACCGCCGCACACGAATACCTTTTCGACAAAGCTTGATTTGTCCTGGGCTGTGTAATAACGCAGCGTCTCCGTAACATCGACAATCAACTTGTCGCAGGCTTTTTCGAAACTTTCCTCGAACGCATTTGGCCGTTCCGTTGCATTTTTACCGCCGAAAAGTATCTCCTTGACGGCTTCTTCCGGCATATTATTTTCGGCTGCAATCGCCTTAACGATATCATTGCCCGCATACGACACATCCCGGATAAATGGCAATGCCGTTCCATCGCGGCCGCCAAGAATGGCAAGGGTCGTGTAAGAGCAGCCAACGCTCAAAATAGCTGCTGTTTGCTCTGCAATGTCTTCGCATTCACTGAGACAATTCAGAAGCGCCAATCCGTCGACATCCATCAGGACGCAGTCAACTGAAGCTTGTTTGGCAAGTACTGTCTTGTTGTTTATGAGTTGGTTCGTTGCCGCCACCAGAATCCCTCTGGCGCTGTCCTTGTCGTTATCTATAAGCTGGAAATCCACCGCCGCATCGTCAGCGTTAAAGGGGCAAACCTGTGCGGCTTCGAAGTGGACCGCAGATTCTATTTCATCCAGCGACAATGAAGGAAACTTAAAATCCCGGACCGCAACTTCAGGCCCAGATATCCCGCAAACCGCCTTGCGGGTACGAATACCAGTCGACTCAAGACATTGGCTGATTGCGCTGACCGTGTTTGTCTGGTCGTCTTCCTCCTGGCTCGGCGCAATTGAGGCCCTGCCGGCTGCCGTAACCACCCACTTTTTGCCCTTTTTGACCAGTTGAACCGCGTTCACTGAAGATGAGCTAATATCCAGACCAAAGACTTCTCTGTTCTCAATATTGAGCTTGAACGATCGTTTCAAACCTATGCCCATAATGTCTCCATGTTGAAGAAAGCAGCTATAAGCTGTCCAATTCGCCTTTTAAGGCTGTACTTATCACTCTGATAATTGAATATTTCAAAGCATTTAGCATTTCGTTTTCAGCTTTACGCTCCTTTTCATCGGCTCAAATTCGCTCCCGTTTTACGTATAAATTATAAAATTATAATAGATTGATTTGATAGATTGATATAATCGACTTGAGAACGCATAGTCCTATAAGCATCACGATTTGTGCGTAAAGATATAGATTTGAAACATCCGGCCGGCTTTGTTTGAATTAAAACCTATGCAGTCACAGGGGATTTAAGAAATGTTTTTATGAGTTATCGGACATCCGGTTGAAACAAAAAAAAACAGGCGGACAACACTTTGTTGACCGCCTGCTCCTCTCGACTCCTCTTATATCTTATATCCGGATTCGGTTACTTATTGCTCACTCCACCGCTTTATTACCATGTGCACACCTATCTCACTTGCATCTACTTCTCTAAGTAACATATCATAGAAAAAGTTCGCATCCACATCCTGAGTAAAGCTTTTGCCTACAACAGCCCCGTACACGTTGAAGCCGTTATAGAGATGTATATCCGCGTCCGGTGCATAAATTGCTCCATAAAAAGTACCGCTGTTCTTAAAATCGATATTTGTACAGGTATCAAGTCCGTATATCTTCAATTTTTTTGGGTCCATTGTCAGGTTGTTTATAGTGCCGCTGTTGTCAACGTAGAGATTTCCCCCTAAAAATACAATCAAAGAGGCATCAGGTAGTATCTCCACCTCGTCACCATTACCGAGTCTTAAATCGCCGGTAACGTAAATCTTAATATTTCCATCAACTGTAACCTTATCGACTTTGTTCGGATCAGCGCTGGCGCCAAGAAGGTTGATATTGTCATACTGTGCCGAGCTGCTTAATGTTGTAGATGAGTCTATAGGGCCGCTGGAAACCATATCCAGCAGGACCTGCGGCACGTTGATGTTGGGGGTCTTATTTTTAATAAGCGAGGGATAAGTTTCGCCTGTGATGGTCGCTTCGGTTGTGTTGTTGATAACAACGTCCGGGTCACCGCCGGGACCGATGACTATATCGCCGTCTATTGTGACCCCGGCTTTGCAGGTAACGGCCCCTGAGTCAGTGCTGTTAGTGCCGCTTTGCAGAGGCGGGTCATCCGCGCCCTGGTTGTAGGCGCTAATTGAAGTCCCGCTCCTCAGCGTTAGATCTTCCGCCACGTAGATTGCATACTCAAATATCCCCTTCATCTCCAAAGTGCAGTTGACCGCTTTCCGGGCCCGGCTGCTGTTGCCGGTACTTTGAATCGTATATAAATCATTACCGTCGGCTAATGTTATTTTTGCAACGTTATAGCTAAAAGTTGAATCACAATTTGGCAGCCGCTCATCTATTGAATATGGCAGGCTGGTATCATTGAAGGTTTTAAGATTCAACATCTTGTTCATTTCAGCCAAAGCCTTTGTCAGGCCCGCATCGGCGCTGCATCGGGCTACAATCTCAGAGCTGGTTCGCACGCTCATCATACGACTATGCATACCCACGCTCAACAAGCCCGCCCCTATTATAAGCAGCAGTACCACCACGCACAAAACTGTAGCTATTGCGAAGCCACCTCTTTTTGGTTGTAACAGCTTCATTGTAATCCCCTCCTTTTTGTACATTTTGTTTCGACACTCGTAATTGCCTGATTGGCACGCGGTTAATTGGTTAATCTCACCAATCACCATTAAACATATTGGAATTTCCAACAGGGTTTACTTATCACTCACTCCAGCGTTTTATCACCATGTACACACCTATTTCAAGTGGATCTACTATTCTCAGTGACATATCATAGTAAAAGTTCGCATCCACGTCCTGGGTAAAGCTTTTGCCTACAACAGCCCCGTACACGTTGAAGCCGTTATAGAGATGTATATCTGCGTCCGGTGCATAAACTGCTCCCCAGAAAGTACCGCTGTTCTTAAAATCGATATTTGTACAGGTATCAAGCCCGTATATCTTCAATTTTTTCGGGTCCTTCGTCAGGTTGTTTATAGCACCGCTGTTGTCAACGTAAAGATTTCCCCCTAAAAATACAGTCAAAGAGGCATCAGGAAGTATCTCCACCACATCACCATTACCGAGTCTTAAATCGCCGGTAACGTAAATCTTAATATTGCTGTCAATTGTGACTGTATCGATTTTGTTCGGATCGGCACTGGCGCCGATAAGGTTGATATTATCATACTTTGCCGGGCTGCTTAATGTTATAGAGCTGTCTATAGGGCCGCTGGAAACCATATCCACCAGGGCCTGCGGCACGTTGATGTTGGGGGTCTTATTTTTAATAAGCGAGGGATAAGTGTCACCTGTGATGGCCGCTTCGGTTGTGTTGTTGATAACAACATCCGGGTCTCCGCCGACACCTACGACTATGTCGCCGTCTATTGTGACCCCGGTTTTGCAGGTAATGGCCCCTGACTCCGTGCTGTTAGTGCCGATTTGCAGAGGCGGGTCATCCGCGTCCATGTTGTAGGCGGTAATCGTAGTCCCGCTTCTCAGTGTTAGTTTTTCCGCCACCCAGATTGCATACTCAAATATTCCCTTCAATTCCAGAGTGGCGTTGACCGTTTTATGGAACCGGCCGCTTTTGCCCGCGCATGAAAGCTTGTAAAGGTCATTACCATCGGCCGTTGTTGTTTTTGCAATGTTATAGCTAAAAGATAAATCAGTATTTGGAACCCGCTCATCTGTTGCTTGTGGCAGGCTGGTATCATTCCAGGTTTTAAGCGCCAACTGCTCGTTCATTGTAAACAGGGCCTTTGTCAGGCCCGCGTCGGCGGCGCTGCGTGCTGCAATCTGAGAGCTGTTTCGCACGCCCATCATACGACTATGCGACCCCACGCCCAACAAGCCGGCGCCTATTATAAGCATGAGTACCACCGCGCACAAAACTATGGCTATTGCAAAGCCGCCCCTTTTTGTTAGATACCGTTTTTTTCTATTCATTTTAACCCCCTGTACCCTATACAACGCATTCTGTTATTGATTGTGCATAATAGCGGATGCGACATTGGAATTTCCAAGCAGGCTTTACTTACTCCTCTTGCCACTGTTTTACTACAAAGCGGACACCTATATCTTCTATGCTTACATCTCTCAAAGATACATCGTAGTGAAAAGTGGAGGAGTTTTTTTGCTCAACACTTTTGCCTATAACAGAACCAAACATATCACCTGAATTCATCATCACGACATCTGCATTCGGAGCATAAATCGCTCCGTAAAAATCGCCGCCGTTCTTAAGGGTGAGATTCTGACAGCTGTCAAGTCCGTATATTTGAAGTTTCTTCGAGTCTTCGCTCAGGTTGTTAATCACACCACCGTTTTTGATTTCAATGTTTCCACCCACAAAGAGGATCAAAGAAGCCTCGTTCGTGTTGATGATCCGCAGTTCAGCCGAATTGTCGAGGATTACGTCGCCAACAATGTAAAGGCTGACTTCGCCCTTAACTGTAATAATTTTGCTGTTCCCGAGGTCGATTTTATCATATTTTGCCGAGCTGCTGATGTTTGTATTATTGTATATAGTACCACTCGAGGGCAGCGCCGACAGGGACTCCGGAACTGTTATTGGTGGCAGCTCGTGCTCCTTGGGCATAATATACGTATTGCCTTTGATGCCTCCGGACGTGTCGCTGATAACGACACCCGGATCGCCACCGACACCTATTACAGCGTCACCATTTACAATGGCCGCGTTCTTAAGATCCAGGGTATCCGCAAGGGTGCTGTTAGTCCCGATTTGTAAGGTTTTGTCGTCGGAATCACAGTTGTAGCAGGTTAACGTGCCCCCACTCTTGAGGTGGACATACTGGTCACCGAATAAGGCATACTCAAAAAGCCCCTGCAGCGGCAAAGAGCACCTGACTGTTCTTTGCCTCAGCCCGTATGCCCCCGTTGATTTAAGATTGTGACCGTTGGTCAGGTCTCCTGTAACCGTATAGCCGAAGACCGAGTCACTATTCGGCAAAGTCTCACTTATTACCTTTGGCAGGCTGCCGTTATTCCAGGGCAGCGCTTTCACCTTCTTGTTCATTTCATAGAGCGCCTGTGTCAGCCCGGCATCGGCTGCACACCGCGCTGCCATCCCGGACGACGTGTGAACCGCGAATCTGCGACTATGTTGGCCAAAGCTCAGCACGCCCAAACCAAGTACAAGCAGTATCAGGACCGCGCACATCGTAATGGGCAGTGCGAAGCCGCGGTTTCCACGACGAATGCGCAAACTATGCGTTTTTGATTGTAATAGCTTATTATTCATTTTTCGCCCCCTTTGCCCTTTACAAGGCTTTCTGTTATTAATTGTGCATAACAGCGGATGCGACAATGGTAGCGCTCTGCGAGCCGTCGTCAAGCGTTAGTACCATCTGGGCGGAGTTGCCGGCTGACTTGAACACGCAGCTCGATACGTTCCCGCAGACAGTCTCGGTGTTCAAAGCTTGCCTCGGTTCCACCGCCCCATGCTCAACAAGTAACTGGCTGGCGCTGCCGTCACTATAGGTAAAGAAATGTGCGTACCGGTCAACGACTGTGGAGTTGGGATCTGAATAGTAATAAACCTCGAGCCAGCTTCCGTCAACAGCGAGCAATATGCCCTGGGTGCTTGCGTTGCGGACAGTGCTGTCGAACCTTCTCCTGGCTACATGAGAATCGGTTGAAACATCAGAGTATGTGCGGCTGAACATTCTGTTCCAGCCACGCTGACTGTCAACCAGAAGCATACCGACTCCAACTACCACGATGCTCGCAAGCCCCGTCGCTATCATCAGCTCTATAATAGTAAATCCTTTACTACGATTTGTTTTTCTCTTGTTTATGTTCATTTGCCAGCGCTCCTTTCACACGGCTAATTAGTTGGTGACGTAGGTTGTAAGCCTGAATGACTTACTGGGAGGAATATTGGAGCCCATTGACGAGTTTTGCCTGTCCCAGTCCCAGACTACGGTGACGCTCAAGGCACGTAGACCGGACGAGACGTCCTTCCAGAAAAGCTGGGCCTGGTAGTCTTCTTCATCAACAGTTATTCCATAGGTTCCTAATACCGTATGACCTGCCGGTGTGCTTGGACCCTGGTAGGAGGCCAAAGATTGAATCGCCAGATCTGTTCCCAGGTGGTTTACCGGATCAAATGCATTTGGATCGGCTGAGCCGCGCCAGGTTTCGCTAAGAAGGCACCCTATCCTGGCACCGGTTGTTTTCAGATTAGCTTTGCGAACATCAACCGTGGCATGATATCTGTAAGCGGATGTGCCCAGCACGGCCACTGTCAGGACAACAATGGCGCCCATTACCTCGGTGAAGGTAAATCCCCCCGACGGTTTGGATCGTTTCGTAGTCTTCATCACCATTCTCCCTACTTCTAATACTTCTAATTACGAGAAACCACCTTTTACAAAATTGCAGTTAAGAAAAAAAAGCGGTTACTCCAAATACGCATAATTAAGGGCAAAAAGCTCGAAAAAATGTGTCCTGCCTTACCCCAATCCGTAAACGGTTTACTAATTAAAGTATACTCCAAAAAACCGTCAAAGCCAAAAATTATTGCTTCATTTGAAAACGACCGGGGCAAATGCAAAACCTTATAGTAAATCGGTTTGGAAACAGAGAGTGTTTACCGGACCTGAATCAGAAATTATCGGTAGTTGTGAAAAAACAGTCGTTGCCCCCTTACGGAATTTCGGTCCAGTTGCCGTCCTGATCCAGCGTTACGACTGAAGGCGTCGTAGGCCTTTTGGCGTGCAGTGAAGAGGCGGCGGTTACTGTAATCGTATACGTATTGTAGGCCGTAAACGCAAAGACATAACATTCATTAGTGAAGAACGTGCCGTCCAGGTCGTCGCCGTTGGCTCCATTCACGGTATGAAAGCCTAAGTCGTCAAAAGTCACGTTGGCCCAGACACCACCCCAGTCTTGGTTCTTTTCGGCACAGAACGCGCGTGCCGCAGAGCGGATAGTACCGGCACCATCCCTGCCTTCCGACCACTTGGCCGAATCAATTCGGCCTCGCATTATCGGAATTGCTATTGCCGCCATGATGCCGACGATGAAGATTACTATCATCAGCTCAATCAGTGTAAAACCTTTTCGTTTGTCCATCTTTGCTTCTACTAAACTAAAGTTCTAAAGTGTGTTCTTGTGCCCTCGAACGCGGGCGGTATTCGTTTATCACGCTGCTAATTAAAGTATACACCGGAAAGTCACCATAGGCAAAAATTACCGCCTCACTTGCCAACGGCCCGGGCAAATGCAAGACCCTGTAGCAAATGGTTTTGGAAACAGAAAGTGTTTACCGATCCTGAGTCAAAAAGCCGGTGCCCCTTTATAATGCAAAGTGGGGGCCTTGAGATACAAGACCCCCACCTGTTTAGCTTGTCACCACAATTACCGGTAGTTGTGAAGTACAAGTCCTACCTACCTTACGGGATCCAGGTTCCGTTCTGGTCCAGCGTTACTACCGCAGGGTTTGTGGGCTTGTCGACGCGCAGCGAAGCGACAGCGGTCACCGTCACCGTATACGTATCGTAACCGGTAAACACAACGGCATAGGCTTCATTAGTGAAGTACTTGCCGTCCAGGTCGTCGCCGTCGGCTGCACTCACCAGAGTAAAGCCCAGTTCGGCCAGTGTCACGTTGGCCCAGACACCACCCCAGTTGGGGCCCTTCTCTGCACAGAATGCGCGGGCAGCGGTCCGGATACTGCCGGCACCTGCCTTGCCTTCAGACCACTTGGCCGCATCAATTCGGCCTCGCATGATCGGAATCGCCACCGCAGCTAAAATGCCGACGATGAAGATTACAACCATCAGCTCGATCAGTGTAAAACCTTTTCTTTTTTCCATCTTTGACTTCTCCTAAACTAAGTTTCGAAAAATTACCCTTTTGCCTGCAACAGCAGGTAACGCACGTTTCTCGCACTTTTAATCGACAAAATTCATTAGCGACTTTACTGCCGATTATTTTACTTTTCATCCCGCAAAGCCGCCGTGACATTCGACTCTCGCCACAAAGCTTGAATAAACCCAATCCTCAATAATCTTTTTACAATCATCAGTTTCTAAACTTTTGATTTATATCTGATACCTGCATTAACCGCCTTCCGGTTGCATGGAGAATATCGGAAGATAAAGTGCAAGAACTACTACCAATACAATTGCCCCGACTACTACAATCATCAACGGCTCGAGCAGACCCATGACTGTCGTTATGGTGGAATCGACCTTTCTCTCATAATACATGGCCGTTCTCTCGAGAACTTTGGGCAGTGAACCGCTTTCTTCACCGACCTGCGTCATTTTCACAACCATGTTAGGGAAAAAGCCGGCTTGGGACATACTCGATGACAGGTTTGTGCCGGCTACAATTTTCTCTCGCGTTTGGATTACCGCTGTCTTTATAACATCGTTAGTGCTCATCGTAGAGAGAATGTCGAACACCTCAAGAACTGACACGCCTGCCGCAAGTAATGTTCCCATCGTATTGCAGAAAGTCGCCACGAACGCCTGGCTGAGTATCTTGCCCATCAATGGCAGGGTCAGCACAAGCCTGCTGAAGAAATAATGACCTTTTTTGGTTTTAGAGATAAATACTGTGGAAATGGTTAAAACGACCGAAAATCCGATTATAAAGAGCAAATTGTTCTTAAGAACATCGTAAAAGTTCATGAATGCCAGCGTAAATGCAGGCAGCTTACCGCCGATTTGGTCGAACATCTCGCGGAAACGCGGAACAACGAACGCCATTATGAATACGACTATTATAATGATAAAAGCTAATACGAAGATCGGGTACGCCATCGCCCCCTTGACCTTTTTCGCCAGTTTGTCGCGATTGTCGAAATACTCTGCCAGTCGCCGGAGTGCGTCGGGAAGGTTACCGCTCGTTTCACCTGCTAATATCATCGCGCAAGCTAACTGGTTGAAAACCTTCGGATGTTCGGCAATACTGTCTGATAATGTTTGACCTCTCTCCACCTTTTCGAGGATCTGTTTAAGAATCTGCTGAAGCGCAAGGTTTTCTATGTCCTCCGAGATTGCCTGTAGGGCTGACGTGATGGCAATCCCTCCCTCTGTCATTGTGTTCAACTGCCAGCAAAGCGCTGCCAGCTCACCTGATTTGATTCGCTTTTTCCGGCCCTTTACCTTTTTTTGCCTGGCTGCCTTGACGGCGCTTTCCTTGATGGAGATTGGTGTGAAACCCTGTTCCCGAAGCCAGTTAACTACGTCATTGGAGGCGGCGGCCTGCATGTGGCCTTCTTTTTTACCACCTGATGTATCCCGTGCAACATATATAAAGCTTTTCATTTGCCCTGCTTCTTCAATTATTATACTATGATGTTTTCCGAGCCGTTATGATTTCTAACGGTCTTACCGGACCTTTAAATAATAGCGCTTAGAGTATTGTTTTCTTCCTGTTGTCTTCTATTCACTTTCGGCATCCTGAAAGCTTGAGTTTAATACAAAAATAACATCTGTCCTTTTGCACTCTGTTTTATCTGCGCGTTCTTCCCGGCCGCTACACTGATGTATCTTCCGTAAATGTTACTCTCAGGACTTCTTCGGCGGTCGTTAGCCCCTGAAGCATCTTGCTTACACCGCTACTAAGTAATCCTCCGTATCCTTTTTGACGTGACAGTGCTCTTACTTCAGACTCAGCGGCTCTGTTGACCAGCTTATCGCGCATGTCATTGTCCATTACCAAAAACTCAAATATGGGCAATCTACCCATACAACCTGTGTTTCCACAGAGATTACAGCCTTTGCCGTGGTAAAAGACAGCCCCTTTATTCTGGTTGAGATCAATTTGTAAACGCCTCAGGACTTCTTCACTTAACGTTACCGGCTCTTTGCAGTGTTCACAAATCTTTCTTACAAGACGCTGTGCAATAACTAAATTCAGAGAGGAGCCCAGCAGAAACGGCTCAATGCCCATATACATAAGTCTGCTTATCGCACTTGGTGCGTCATTCGTATGGAATGTGCTCAACACAAGGTGGCCTGTTAAGGATGCCTTGATTGCTATTTCAACCGTTTCCTTGTCGCGAATCTCACCTACAAGAATTATGTCGGGGTCTTGTCGAAGGATTGCTCGAAGACATTTCGCAAAATCGAGGTTGATTTCGTGCTTGATTTGAATCTGGTTAATCCCGGCAAGACGGTATTCAACGGGGTCCTCGACCGTGGTAATATTTCTCGTCGGGTCCTTAAGGTAATTCAGTGCCGAATATAATGTCGTGCTTTTGCCGCTGCCCGTCGGGCCGGTTACTATTATGATTCCGTGAGGCTGTGCCAATATTGTCTTAAACTCTTCAAGAAGTTTCGGTTCAAAACCTAAGTCTGCTATATCGTGACTCGCCGACGATGTATCAAGAATTCGAAGAACTATTTTTTCGCCGTATATCGTTGGAATTGACGATACACGGACGTCTATATCTCTGCCCGAAGTCTTCATCTTGAATCGGCCGTCCTGGGGCAGTCTCCGCTCGGCAATATTCATCTCCGATAGAATCTTGATTCTTGTTAGTACCGCCGCCTGCATCTTCCTGGCCGGAGGGACCATATCACGAAGAACACCGTCAATTCGCATACGAATTATCATCGATCTTTCCTGAGGTTCTATATGAACGTCACTCGCCCGGCTTTTTACCGCCTGGCTTAGAAGAAGGTCCACAAACCGAATTACGGGCGGCTTGGTCGCTTCCGCTTCGTTCTCCGCTTCGCCTTCCGCTTCGAGTGTATCGTCCTGTCCGCCGATCTCGATCTCCACGATGTCGCGAAGCTGCTGTTCTTCGACGTCGGAGCCGTGGTAAATCGTCTCTATTGCATGACGAATCTCCACAGGTGAGCTAATCACCACTTTAATCTGGCGCTTCATCTTCAGCGCGATTGTATCTATAGCTATAACATTAAGAGGATCGGCCATCGCAACGATAATATGGTTGTCTTTCTCACCGATTGGAATAAGGCAGAATCGTTTGGAAATGTTCTCAGGCAGTATTCGGGCGGTTTCCATATCTATCTTGCTTATATCATCGAGACGAACGTAATCCATTGATAGATAGTCCGCCAGCGCGTGCGTAATGTCCTCCTCGCTGAGCTTCTTGAGTCGAAGCAGGACTTCACCGAGCCGCCCGCCGTGCTCTCGCTGTTCGTTTAACGCTTCGATCAATCCTCTCCGCGTCAGGAGACCTTTGGAGACAAGTGATTCGCCGAAAAGAAGATTTGTTTCTTCGGTTGGGCTCTTAGAGACTGCTTGTGGACGCATTCAATCACCTCAAATACTTTAAATACTTCGATTTCAGCTCTAAAAATTCTCCATAACCTGCAGGCGCCCGAGTGATACGCCAAGGCAAACTCTGCCTGTTTAACAAAGGCCCAGAGACAAATCGGCAGGTAAGGCTCCGGCCTTCATTAAGATTCCGTTATTTAAAATATACTATAAAAACTGACAATGCCAAATATCGCCCTTATGCAATCCCCTGCCTTTATGGGATGCTTGCCGGTTCGGTCCGGAAATGGTTGTGTAATTTTGTTGTTTCGCCCCCGGTACAAATCGAGCTTATCCTCACCTTTGATTTGTGTTGGGTTGCGGATAAATTTTCTTCTTCGTCTCTGATATTATCCGCACTATCCTCAAAATTGTCCGTAGAGCTATAATTGTTATGGCGGTTAATATTGTTATTAATAACTCGCCGATATTTGGCCCACCCAATTTATCGGTCGGTTTGAAGCTTATGAGCTTTTGCGCAAAAATACTTGACGACCCGCCCCGAATCTTTAATAATTAACCTTTGCCCGCGGATGTGGCGGAATTGGCAGACGCGCAGGCTTCAGGTGCCTGTGGGCTTCGGCTCGTGGAGGTTCGACTCCTCTCATCCGCAGTAGAGCCATTCAAATCATATAAAAAGGTTTTGATAATGAGCGAGCCAAAAAATATCTCTTTCATAATAATGTATGTTTGTATTATTATTGGGCCAGTTCATAAGGCCCAATCAACACAGTTGGCTGATCCCGTTCGATCCGTACAAATTGCAGGTAGTGTCATTGATGATCAGAATAACCCTGTCGCCGACGTAAATATTAAGGTATCCACTGTTCTCTTGAGGAGAATGTTCGGATGGGAAATCTTGGAAACAAGCACCGATCCTTCAGGCCGGTTTCAGCTTACACTTCCCTTTGCCGAGATACCATATTTTCTTTACGTAACAAAGGTCGGATACATTCGGGACGTCATAACTTTCATTCCCGATCAGGTTGATTTCCTGCGGGTCATATTAAAACCAACTCCTCAGAGCCGACCCATCAGAGGCAAGGTTGTCAACTCACAAGGCCGCAGTGTTCCGAATGCAACGATTAAACTCATAGGGAACTATGGCTATAGCGCGACGACCAGAACAAATGATGATAGTAAATTCGAGTTTGTCCCCCTCAACCATTTCATCGGGCAGGCTGTGCCTGTTATTAGGGCAAATGGACTCATCGCGCCATTACAAATCCTTCGAAGCGGGGATGATAATGTCACGCTTGTTCTGGACAAGCCCGCCCAGCTTAAGGGTATTATCCGCGACAAGGATGACGGCATACCTATCGCCGATGCCGATGTGATTATCCGTCCAGGTTTTTACAGTGATTTTCGTATGAAAACCACCTCTGCCGGAGAGGGCACTTTCGGTATCACCGATATTCCACCTGGTGAGTACCGCCTCATGGTCTTTTCGCCGGCCCGTTTTATTCGACCGCCCAGAATATCGCTCCCTGTTGGCCAGACACGCTTCGTCTCCATCGAGATGCAGCGCGCCGCCGTGGTGCGGGGCCGAGTCATCAGTCCCTACAGTAAGCCTGTCACAAACGCTATCGTTGGTATTCGAATGCCCTTTCAAGATGATTTTTATCGTGATCAAAACCAGTACGTCTTCACCGATAACAAAGGCCGCTTTGCCATCAATACCGGCCACCTCAAGGTACAATTACTCCTGGTGGCGTATTCGGAACAATACGGATTTGAAACCATGAACCTTGACCCGCTCACCGCAGGTCAGGTGCTTGACGATACAATCGTCCGGCTGCCGGGCGCCGCACGTATCAGAGGTGTGGTCACCGACCCAAATGGGAAGCCAATACCGCGCGTTACATCTTCGAGCGAGCAGCACTTGCTCATTCACGACCGAACCGATGCGAATGGACAATTTGACCTCGGCAGGGTGTCTGCAAAGACGATCAGAGGCCCCGGAATTGTCGTACAGTTCAATGCGCCGCGGCCACGAACTCCAAAATACGGCGGCTTCGGATACTATCGCATCGACCGGCGTGATACCGCTCCCCAATTCTTTCATCACAAACGTTTGCACCTCAAACCCAAGACATACGGCAACATCGATTTGAAGGTTGTGCTCGAACCCGCACAGTTACTCGAAATTACCGGCACGGTCGTTGACACCAATGGCGAGCCGGTGCCGGACGCCAATGTACATCTCCTGACGGGTGACGCAAAAGAACAGACCTGGCTTAAAACCGTGAATCCACCAATATTTGGAGAATATGAAACGCACGGTACCTTGCTGGCCACAACAGAAACCAACAAAAATGGCGAGTGGAGGTTTTGGACCGTTCGGGAAAAACCACCAGTGAGGATGGGCGACCAAAAAACTGATTGGTCCAAGTACTGTATCGGTGTTTTAGTTTCCAACGAGCGGAACGTCCTTGTGCGTAACGTTGTCGTACCCGAACAAAGACTGCACCAAGAACTAACAATCCGGTTCGAAAGCAACCTGCCCCTAAACTTCGAGAGCCAAAAGCTCAGAAAAACAATAAACAAGTAAAAGCTGGAGTTGAGCTGAGCGAAAACAAGCCGAATTCGCGAAATAGATTTGTTAAGTACCCCTTTGTTCGGTAGCCAAGACATCCATTTTTGTGTTCTCATCCACAGTAAATTTACTCACTAAGATTATCCTGCGTACTTTCATTAAAGCCGGTAGCCGCATTTTGGCTTCAAAAGCGGTAAACCAGCTTAGCAAAGGCGGCCCGGATACTATCGACATCCGTGATGTAATCGTTGAACAGCAGATACAAATCCATGTCCTTTCGCATCGGCCGGGAAAAAGCATGGTCAGGTTGTGACGGTCTTAAGAAGTTTCCTCAGCCGTGAATTTGATTCGGCCTTTCCAGCCAAAAGTGTATTGTGTCACCCATCGCCAGAGCCAGATGTCCTCTTCGCCCCCGACTTCCGGCTCTTTTACCCGAAAAATGCCGGCAGGGCCATAAGCAGTGCTCTCGTGTATTTCATATTGCCGTTTTGTTGTCCTTTAGTCCTGCCGTATCATTACTCAATATCACCCACAGACACTCCTTAAATTTACACTACATGGCGTAAAAACTGTGATGATACTATACAGAAGCCGTCCTCACAACCTCCAAAGCCGGAATTTACTTTTGGCATTG